>JBCBCS010000027.1:0-24090 GCA_038530475.1 Pseudomonadota bacterium | reverse complement strand
ATTTACCGGTCAAGCGACGGGACGCGGGCGCGAGTGGAGACATGGCTACGGGTTGCAGACGGTGCTCGGCTGCAATGGTTGCCGCAAGAAACGATCCTGTTTGATGGAGCGGCGCTCGATCGGCGACTGGTGATCGATCTGGCACCGGACGCGTCGCTTCTGATGTGTGAAACTTTGGTGTTCGGACGCGTTCTGATGGGGGAGGTCGTGCAGGCATTGGACCTTCGGGACCGTGTGGCGATCAACCGGGGCGGGGCCTCGATCTATCGCGACGGAATCGCCCTCATGGGCGACGTGCCGGCGCAGCTGGGCCGCGCGGCGGTTGCCGCTGGTGCGGGAGCGGTGACACAGGTGGTCATTGTCGATGCCAACGCCGCGGCCCATCTGGACCCCGTGCGAGCGGGGCTGCCAGATACTGGCGGCGCGTCGCTGCTGGCGGAGGATGTCATGGTGCTGCGCCTGGTGGCGGCAGACAGTTTTGAATTGCGCAAGGTGTTGCTTCCGGTGCTGGACCGGCTGTCGGGTGGGACCTTGCCGGGGACTTGGAGGATGTAGATGCAGCTGACCCCACGGGAAAAGGACAAGTTGTTGGTGGCAATGGCCGCTGAAGTCGCGCGCAAACGGCTGGCGCGGGGGGTGAAGCTGAACCACCCCGAGGCGATTGCGCTGATCACCGATGCGGTGGTTGAGGGCGCGCGGGATGGGCGGTCGGTCGCGGACATGATGGAGGCAGGGGGGCTGGTCGTGACCCGCGACCAATGCATGGAGGGCGTGGCCGAGATGATCCACGAGGTGCAGGTCGAAGCCACCTTCCCGGATGGCACCAAGCTGGTGACGGTCCACAATCCGATCCGTTGAATTGAGTTGTATTTGCCAAGATGAAGAGGAGCCCCGCGCGATGATCCCAGGTGAGGTGATGACCACAGGCGGTGAGATTGAGTTGAACGCTGACCGGGCGGCGCTGGTTTTGATGGTGGCCAATACCGGGGATCGTCCGGTTCAGGTCGGGTCGCATTACCATTTCGCTGAGACCAATCCGGCGCTCGATTTTGATCGTGATTCAGCGCGGGGGATGCGGTTGGATATTGCAGCCGGGACTGCCGTGCGGTTCGAGCCGGGGCAGAAACGAGAGGTTGCGCTGATCCCGTTTTCGGGCGCGCGGCGAGTGATCGGGTTCAACGCACGCGTCATGGGAGAGCTGTGATGGCTATGAAGATTGCGAGGGACACCTATGCCGCCATGTATGGCCCCACCGTGGGGGACCGGGTGCGTTTGGCCGACACGGATCTGATCATCGAGGTTGAGCGTGACCTCACCACCTACGGCGAAGAGGTGAAGTTCGGCGGGGGCAAGGTCATCCGCGATGGGATGGGGCAAAGCCAGGTCACGCGGGCGGGCGGGGCTGTGGATACGGTCATCACCAACGCGCTGATTGTGGATCATAGCGGTATCTACAAGGCAGATGTGGCGCTGAAGGACGGGCTGATCCACGCGATCGGCAAGGCGGGCAACCCGGACACGCAACCCGGCGTCGATATCATCATCGGGCCGGGGACGGAGATCATCGCGGGGGAGGGGCGGATCCTCACCGCAGGGGGGATCGACAGCCATATCCATTTCATCTGCCCGCAGCAGATGGAGGATTCCTTACATTCCGGCGTGACGACCTGCATGGGCGGCGGCACCGGGCCCGCGCACGGCACGCTCGCCACCACCTGCACGCCGGGGCCCTGGCATATCGGGCGGATGTTGCAGGCCTTTGATGGCATCCCGATGAACATTGGCCTGTCCGGCAAGGGCAATGCATCCCAGCCTGATGCGCTGGTTGAGATGGTCAAAGGCGGGGCGTGTGCGCTAAAGCTGCATGAGGATTGGGGCACCACCCCGGCGGCGATCGATTGCTGTTTGTCTGTGGCCGATGACATGGATGTGCAGGTGATGATCCACACGGATACGCTCAATGAATCTGGGTTTGTGGAACACACCGTGGGCGCCATGAAGGGCCGGACGATCCATGCGTTCCACACCGAAGGGGCGGGTGGGGGCCATGCGCCGGACATCATCAAGATTTGCGGTGATGCGAATGTGCTGCCGTCCTCGACCAACCCGACGCGGCCTTTTACGGCGAACACGGTGGAAGAGCATTTGGACATGCTGATGGTGTGTCACCACCTCGACAAATCGATCCCCGAGGATGTGGCCTTTGCCGAAAGCCGGATCCGGCGGGAAACCATCGCCGCCGAAGACATCCTGCACGACATGGGCGCGTTTTCGATCATCGCGTCGGACAGTCAGGCGATGGGCCGTGTGGGCGAGGTGATCATTCGGACCTGGCAGACCGCCGACAAGATGAAGAAACAGCGGGGTCGGTTGGCGGACGAGACCGGCGAGAACGACAATCTGCGGGTGCGCCGCTACGTGGCGAAATACACGATCAACCCGGCGATTGCCCAAGGGGTGAGTCATGCGGTGGGCGATATCTCGGTCGGCAAGCGGGCTGACCTGTGTTTGTGGAGCCCGGCCTTCTTTGGCGTGAAGCCGGAGATGGTGTTGACCGGGGGCACGATTGCGGTGGCGCAAATGGGCGATCCGAATGCGTCGATCCCGACGCCGCAGCCGGTTTATAGCCGCGCGATGTTCGGCGCGTTTGGCGGGTCGCTGACCCATTCGACGGTGACGTTCATTTCTCAGGCGGCGGAGGCCGATGGGCTGCGCGACAGCCTTGGGCTTCAGAAGCAGACCATCGCGGTGAAGAACACGCGCGGGATCGGCAAGGCGGATCTGGTGCTGAACGATGCGACGCCGGAGGTGGAGGTTGATCCAGAGACCTATGAGGTCCGTGCGGATGGCGAATTGCTGACGTGTGAGCCCGCGACCGAGCTTCCGATGGCGCAGCGGTATTTTCTGTTCTGATGCTCTGAATGCGACCCGCCCGGCAGCAGGCCGGGCAGCCCCCGACCGCCCCCCACGGGCGGGGGCTTCTCCCCCACCCGGCGGCCGGGGACTGCCCTTTGGATGATGTGATGCTGACGTCCCAAACCTACCACGACCACGGGCATCGTGCCCCGGCAGAGACACTTTCGCTCACCTATGAGGACCGGTTTTTGCGGCGCAAGGTGCTAACTTGTCTGTCGGGGGTTAAGGTGCTGGTGGACCTTCCCAAGACGACCTCGCTTGATCATGGGGGCGTGTTGGTCACGACCACGGGTGAGGAGGTGGCGATTGTCGCCGCCGACGAACCTTTGCTCGAGGTGCGGGGCGATCTGGTGCGGCTCGCTTGGCATGTGGGCAACCGGCACACGCCCTGTCAGTTGGGCAGTGCCCGGCTGCTTATTCAGCGGGACGCTGTGATGGCGGATATGTTGACGCGTTTGGGCGCCGAGGTGCGGGATGTGGTGGAGCCATTCACGCCCGAGGGCGGGGCCTATGGGATGGGCCGGACGCATTCGCATTCGCACGGTCACTCGCATGAGGAGCATGACCATGCGCACAGCTGATCTGATGACGTTGATGCAATGGCTGTCGCCCAGCTATCCGGTAGGGGCCTTTGCCTATTCCCACGGGCTTGAAGTCGCGATGGCCGATGGGCGCGTGCGCGATGCGGCAACTTTGCAGGATTGGCTTGAGGATCTGCTCCGGTTTGGCACGGGCCGGACTGACGCGATCCTGCTGCGGGCGGCCTATAAGGGTGAGCCAGAGGCGGATGCCACAGCGCGGGCCTTTGCGGCCTCGGCGGAACGGTTGCAAGAGGGGCTGATGCAAGGGGCGGCGTTCGCCAAGACGACGCGGGATGTGTGGGGCGTAGACGTGCCTGATGCGATGTATCCGGTGGCCGTGGGCTGCGCCGCAGCGGCGCGCGCTTTGCCGGTGGAGGAGACGGTGACATTATATCTGCAGGCCTTTGTCAGCAATCTGGCCTCAGCGGCGGTGCGCACGGTGCCATTGGGGCAAACAGACGGACAGGCAGTTGTCGCGGCCCTTGCCCCGCTGTGTGCCGACGTGGCTGAGACAACGCGGGGCGCGGGGCTGGACGATCTGACGTCCACCGCTTTCCTGTCGGACATCGCCGCGATGCGCCATGAAACCTTGCAACCAAGGATCTACAGAACATGAAGATGAACGGACCTTTGCGCGTTGGGATCGGTGGCCCCGTGGGCGCGGGCAAGACGACGTTAACGGCCGCGCTGGCCAAGGCATTGCATCCGCGCGTGAACCTCGGAGTCATTACCAATGACATTTACACGCAGGAGGATGCTGAGGCGCTGATGCGGATGCAGATCCTGCCGCAGGACCGGGTGATTGGCGTGGAAACGGGCGGCTGCCCGCACACTGCCATTCGGGAGGATGCGTCGATCAATCTGGCAGCGGTCGCCGAGATGGAGCAGCGCCACGCGGGCCTCGAACTGGTGTTGATCGAAAGCGGTGGGGACAACCTGTCGGCCACCTATTCGCCGGAATTGGCAGACGTGACCATCTATGTGATCGATGTCGCCGCCGGTGAGGAAATCCCCCGCAAAGGCGGCCCTGCGATCACCAAATCCGACGTTCTGGTCATCAACAAGACCGACCTCGCGCCCTATGTCGGCGCGTCGTTGGAGGTGATGGAACGGGACGCGACACGGATGCGGGGGGATCGGCCGTTTGTGTTTACGCAGCTCAAGCACGGGACGGGTGTTGAGGCGGTGATTGACCACCTCACGCAGATCGGCGGCCTTGCTATCCCAGCGTGATCTTCAGGCCGTCCTGACCCAGAAAGAACGACCCCGCATAAGCGGGGCGCACCGCAGCCTCCCAATCCGATGGACCGTAATCGGGGTCGTCGGACGGCACCAGATGGTTGAGCGCAAGACGTTTGACGCGGGCCTCTTCGGCGATTTTCGCCACCTCATCGGCGGCACTGTGAGAGCGCAAAAGATGCTCCATCAGCTTGTCTGACCCGTTGCCTACGCGGGCGCAGAGCGCGGGCAAGGCGGCGGGCAACATCGCCTCGTGGATCAGCAGGTCGGCGTCTTTGGCGAAATCAATCATCTCTGGGATCGGAGCAGTATCGCCCGAGAAGACGACATGGGTGTCAGGCGTCCGGAATGAGAGCGCGAAACAGTCGATCAGGGGCGGATGTGCGGTGCGAATGGCGCTGACCTCTAGCCGCTCTTTTGACATAACATAACCTGCATCAATGGTCTTAATCGTCACGAGCCTGGCAAGATCCGGTCGGCCCTCATCCTCAATACGCAGGGCGATGTCGTCTTCCATCGAGGTAAAGAACCCGTCCCAGTAATTCTCCAATCCCGGCGGGCCATAGACTGTCACGGGGGTTTTCAGCCCAGCCGTCCAGGCGGTGTGCAGCAAGGGCCCAAGTTCAAGGTAGTGATCAGAATGCAGGTGGGTGATGAAAATCAGCGATAAATCCCGCAGCTCTATCCCCTGATCCACCAGCCCGCGCGTCACCCCCAGCCCGCAATCGACGACGATCTGCTGACCGCCCAGACAGAACAGGTTCGACGTTGGCATCGTCGATCCGGGGCGGATCGCGGGGCCGCCTTTGGTGCCCAGAAGGATGACGTGATCGGTGTCTTGCATAGGGTGCCCTTGTGGTTGGCGAGACGCTAGCGGGTGCGGGCGCGGAACGAAACCGGCAGCGTTGCCGCTGCGCCCAAAAACTACGCAAGCGCCGTCGAAACCCGCAACCCTACCGCGAAAGCCCCGCTTTTCGCCGCCTAATCCCTTTACATCCGCCCAAATAAGAGGCGCAATCGCCGGGTCTGATAACAGGGGATCCCAAAATGAAACTCTATACCACTTTGGCCGCGGCCTTCGCGGTGTCTGCCTCGGCTGTGTTCGCCGATGGCCATGCGACGGACGTGCCGTTCGCGCTTGATTGGAAATTCGAAGGGCCGGCTGCGCCCTATTTCGCCGCTATCGACAACGGCCATTTTGAAGCCAACGGATTGTCGGTTGAAATCACCGCAGGCTCCGGCTCGCTTGACGCGATCCCGAAGGTTGCAACCGGCGCCTTCCCGATTGGCTTTGCCGACATCAACAGCCTGATCCGGTTTCTGGACCAGAACCCCGGCGCGCCTGTGACCGCCGTGATGATGATCTACGATAAGCCCCCCTTTGCCGTAATTGGCCGTGAAAGCCTTGGCGTGACGTCGCCAGCCGATCTGGAAGGCAAAGTTCTTGGTGCTCCGCCGCCCGACGGTGCTTGGGCGCAGTTCCCGATTTTTGCCGCTGAGAACGACATCGACGTCGATGCGATCACGGTTGAGCCTGTTGGCTTCCCGACGCGGGAGCCGATGCTGGCCGAGGGCAATGTCGCCGCGATCACCGGGTTCTCGTTCAGCTCTTACCTCAACCTCGTGCGTCTGGGCATCCCGGAGGATGACATCACCACGCTGCTGATGGCCGATTACGGGCTTGAGCTTTATGGCAACGCGGTCATCGTCAACACCGACTTTGCCGCTGAGAACCCGGATGTCGTCAGCGGCTTCCTTGAAGCTGTGGCGATGGGCTGGACCGACGCGATTGCCGATCCGGCCTCTGTCATGCCGTCACTGATTGAGCGCAACCCGGCGGCCGACAGCGATCTGGAACAGCGCCGTCTTGAGCTGGCGATTGAGGCCAATGTGGTGACCGATTACACTACGGCCAACGGCATGGGCACGATCGATGACGCCCGCATGGCGGCGGCGATTGAGCAGATCAAGATGGTCTACGAGTTCGAAAACGAGCCCGATGCCAGCCTATACTTCACGGATGCCTACCTGCCTGAGGGTGGTTTTCCGCTGAACTAAACGACAAAGATCAGTGGGGGCGGCACAAGCGGCCCCCACACACGACTTGGGAACACACCGACATGGCCACCAACCTCATCGACATCAAAGGCGTGCGTCACGCCTATGAAACGGCTGCCGGGCCTTTGCCGGTGCTCGACGATTTGATCGTCGCGGTGCCCGAGGGCGGATTTTGCGCCGTGGTTGGGCCGTCGGGCTGCGGCAAGTCCACCCTGACGCGGCTGATCGCCGGGCTGATGAAGCCCGATGAGGGGGAGGTTTGGCTGCACGGAGAGCTGGTCAAAGGGCCTCGGTCGACGGTCGGTATGGCGTTCCAGAACCCGGTCCTTTTGGAATGGCGGACGATCCTACGGAACGTGATGTTGCCCTTGGAGATTGTGCCCGGTGGGCTGAAGGGCAAAGCAGCAGAGGATCGGGCGCGGTCTTTGCTGGCGTTGGTGGGCCTTGAGGGGTTTGAGGATAAACGCCCCTCAGAACTCTCGGGCGGGATGCGGCAGCGGGCCTCGCTGTGCCGGGCGTTGGTGCATCAGCCGGACGTGTTGATCCTCGATGAACCATTCGGTGCGCTCGACGCCTTCACCCGCGAAGACCTGTGGCAAACCATGCACGAGGTGAAGGCGAAAGAGCCGTTTACCGCCGTTCTCATTACCCATGATCTGCGCGAAAGCATTTTCCTTGGCGATCAGGTGGTTGTGCTGTCCGGTCGCCCCGCGCGGACGCAATATGTGATGGAAATTGAGCGGAGCGGGAAACCCACGCTTGATGATCTTTACACGGCAGAGGCCGCCGAACGGCTGGCCATCCTGCGGCACCAGATTGAAATCGCGCAAGGCCGCGCCCCGGCTGAGGAGGGTGCGGCATGAACCCGACCCTGCGTAAAATCCTCGTGCCCACAGCCGCGATGGTGATCTTCCTGACGCTTTGGGAATTGCTCGTCTGGGCGATGGGCTGGCCCAATTACAAAATGGCCTCCCCGTCCGACCTGATCCCGGCCTATGAACGCTATTGGGAGCTGTTCTTGGTGATGGGCTGGCAGACGCTCTGGCGGACGGTGCTTGGGCTGCTCTTGGCGATTGTGGTGGGCACGGCCATCGGCATGATCATGGGCTTTTCGCGCACCATGCGCGACGCGCTCTATCCGCTTTTGGTGGGCTTCAACGCGGTGCCGAAGGCGACCGTGGTGCCCATCGTGGCGCTCATGTTCGTGGGCGCGCATGATTTCAACACCGTGCTCATTGCTTTCATGATCTCGTTCTTTCCGATCGCTGTGTCCGTCTCCATCGGGCTGAGCACGCTGGAACCGGAATACCGGGATATCCTCCGCTCGCTCGGTGCGTCGCAGACCACGATCTTCTGGAAGATCGCGCTGCCGAAGACCCTGCCGGAGTTCTTTGGCGCGCTGAAAGTCTCAGTGACGCTGGCCTTCATCGGCACCAACCTCATGGAGATCGTGTCCCCTCACGGACGCGGCCTAGGCGCGCTGTTTGACTCGGGCAAGACAAATTCGGACTACCCGTTGATGTTTGCCGTGCTCATCGCGCTCGCCGCGTTGGGGATCGTGCTCTACTACATCGTCGTGGCCCTCGAAAAAGTGTTTGCTGGCTGGGCGGAACGTCAACCCGGCTAAGGTAGCGCGAACAGGGTTGCCGTTCGGCCGCTCCACGTGTCATTTGACGCCCACAAATGGGAACCAGAAAGACCAATCACCATGTCCGACCGTAACTTCGAACCGATGACAAAAGCCGAAGTCGTTGCCGCCCAACGCGCCTGGGCCCGGGCTGTCACCGAACAGGACGTCGAGGCTTTGCTTGCGCTCTACGATTTCGGCGACCCGGATGAGCCGCTGTTGTTCAAGCCGACGCTGGCTGATGTCATCCGCCTCGATGAAAAGGGCGCGCGCGCGTATTTCGTTGGCGGAGATGCGGATTTCCCGCAGGATCACGGGTTTCTCAAGAACGGCTGGGTGCGGGTCGATTTCCAGAGCGCTGTTGGACCGATCCTCAAGGCAGGCGGGCTGGGCTACAAAGATATGGGGCACTACACGTTCGTGGACGGCAAGGGCAACGCGACACGTGCCGATTATACCTTCGCCTATCACAAGCTGGATGGGCGTGTGTTGATCTCCCTGCACCATTCCTCGCTGACGTGGTTGCCACCCCAGGACGACTGAGCCTGTCAGGTTAGATCGACCCAGGCTGCGTCATTGTCGGATGAGGCCAGACAGGCGGACACGAACTCCATCCCGGCCACTCCATCAGCGACCGTGTTGATGTGGTGATCAGGTGGCAGGGTCGTGCCATTCGCCGCAAGGATTGCATCAGAGGCGTCTGAATAGATCGTCGCAAAGGCCTCTAGATAGCCCTCGGGATGGCCCGGCGGGACGCGGGTGACGCGGGCGGCGGCAGGGCTCACGGCGCCCGAGCCGCGCGTCAGGATTTGAACCGGCTCTCCGAAGCGGGCGAGGCGCATTTCATTGGGCGCTTCCTGCCGCCAGCTTAGGCTGCCTTTGGTGCCGTAGATGCGCAGGGAGAGGTCATTTTCGTGACCGATGGCGGCATTCGACACATGGATGTGCCCTCTGGCCCCGCCGTCAAGGCGCAACTGGACGCTGGCGGTGTCGTCGATCTGGCGACCGGGAACAGAAGCCGAAACCTCAGCGGCCAGCGACGTCGCCTGCTGCCCCGCAACAAAACACGCCAGATTATAGGCATGGGTGCCAATATCGCCCAACGCGCCAGCCCCCGCTTTCGCCGGATCAAGCCGCCAGGCGGCTTGCTTCTGGTCGGGGGGCGGAGCCTCGGCCAGCCAGTCCTGCAGGTATTCGGCCCGGACCTGCAGGATCTTGCCCAGATCCCCCCGCGCGACGCGGTCCCGCGCCTCACGGATCAAGGGGTAGCCTGTATAGTTGTGGGTGAGGATGAAGAGCTTGCCAGAAGCTGCGACCACATCCTGAAGCGCCTTGGCGTCGTCCAGCGCTGCCGTCAGGGGCTTGTCGCAAATCACGTGGATGCCGGCCTTGAGGAACCCGGTGGCGACGGGGGCGTGCATATGGTTCGGCGTGACGATCGCCACAGCGTCGATGCCGTCCTCCAGGGCCGCTTCGGTCTTGGCCATTTCCTGATAGGTGTCGTAGGAGCGGGGGAGCCCGATCCCAGCCGCAGACGCTGCGGCCCTTTCAGGTGTCGAGGCGAGGCATCCGGCGACGAGTTCGAACCGGTCGTCGAGCCGCGCGGCGATCCGGTGCACCGCGCCAATAAACGCACCTTGGCCGCCCCCCACCATGCCCAGTTTCAGCCGCGTCATCGGTCCGTTCCCAACATGGCTTTGATCTGGGCGAGGTCGGTCTCCCCGCCCGCGAAATCGTCGAATGCCTTATCCGTGAGAGGGATGATGTGATCGCGGATGAAGGGCGCGCCTTCTGCGGCACCCACTTCAGGTGCCTTGAGGCAGCATTCCCATTCCAGCACTGGCCAGCCGTCGAATCCGTGGGTTGCAAGGCGCGAAAAGATGCCTCTGAAATCGACCTGCCCGTCGCCCAAGGATCGAAACCGTCCGGCCCGTTGGGTCCACGGCTGATAGCCGGAATAGACGCCTTGCCGGCCATCGGGATTGAACTCCGCATCCTTGACGTGAAAGGCGCTGATCCGTTCGTGGTAGATGTCGATGAAGGCGAGGTAGTCGAGCTGTTGCAGCAGGAAATGGGACGGGTCGTAGTTGATCCGGCAGCGGGGGTGGTCGTCGAGGGCCTGAAGAAACATCTCAAACGTAGCGCCGTCGAATACGTCCTCGCCGGGGTGGATTTCAAAGCCCACATCGACGCCGTTTTCCTCATAGACGTCAAGGATCGGACGCCAACGGCGGGCGAGCTCCGCGAAGGTTTCTTCGATCAGTCCGACGGGGCGTTGCGGCCACGGATAGAGGTAGGGAAAGGCAAGCGAACCGGTGAAGGAGACCGAGCCGGAGAGGCCGAGGTTGCGGCAGGCCTTCGCGGCCAGATGCATCTGATCCACGGCCCAGGCTTGCCGCGCCGCCGGGTTGCCTTTCACTGCGTCCGGCGCGAAGGCATCGAAGGCCGTATCATACGCCGGATTGACGGCGACAAGCTGACCTTGGAGGTGGGTGGAGAGTTCGGTGACGGCGACGCCAGCATCGGCACAGATGCCTGTTACCTCATCGGCGTAGGTCTGGCTGGTTGCGGCTTTCGCCAGATCAAAAATGCGCGCGTCCCATGTGGGAATCTGCACACCTTCATAGCCCAGACCTGCGGCCCATTTGGTGATCTCGGGGAGGCTGTTGAACGGCGCCTCATCGCCCAAAAATGCGCAAGGAAGATGCCGGGGCCTTTCATCGTGTTTGCCATTCATGCCTCCTGTTGGGCTGTAACCATCAATGCGCGTGCTTCGGCCCCGTTCAGCGGGTCCGGCCTGTCGCAGGTGGTGCTGATGTCGATGCGGCGTCCGGTCTCTCCAGCCTTAAGGATCGATGTCATCACATCGACCACGTGATGGGCAAACGCGCCTGAACAGCGGTGGGGCCGGTCGTCCAGGATCGCGCGTGCCATATCGGCGATCCCAATAGTGCGATAATTGGCGCGACTGTCGTCGTTGAGCGCTGCGAAGGGATGATCCCACGGGGGAAGCGAAATGGCGTCACGGTGTTGGGTCAGCGTCAGATCGCCACCGAAGAAGTTGGGATCGGGCAGGGTCAGCGTACCGCCCTCGCCATAAAGCTCCAGATGGGAATGGTTATGCGACCACACATCCCAACTGGCCAACAGCGTGATGACCGCGCCGGAGCGGAACTCAAGCAACGCGTGGATCGTCGTCGGTGTGTGCACCGCCACGTCTTCGCCAACGCGGTCGCCGCTACCGATGGTGCGGCTTGCGCGCGGAGTGGACGTGACCGCTTGCACAGCGGCGACCGGGCCCAACAACTGGACAAGGTTCGAGATGTAGTAAGGCCCCATATCGAGGACTGGCCCGGCGCCTGGCTGAAAGAAGAAGTCGGGGTTGGGGTGCCAGTGTTCCATGCCCGGCCCCATGATCACCGCTGTCCCGGAGGTCACCCGCCCGATCGCGCCATCGTCAATCAGTTTGCGTGCCTGTTGATGAGACGCGCCCAGAAACGTGTCGGGGGCGGAGCCTACACGCAGCCCGGCGGCCCCAGCCTTTTGCAGGATCGCATCGCCGTCGTTCCGGCTCAGCACAAACGGCTTTTCGGAATAGACATGTTTGCCCGCCTCAAGGGCAGCCTCACAGACTGCGCGGTGGGCGGCAGGGACGGTGAGGTTGACGACGATGTCGATGTCATCACGGGCCAGCAGATCATCGACCGACACTGCCGCGATGTTGAACGCCTCTGCCTGCGCTTGTGCAGTTGCGGCGTTCAGATCGGCACAGGCCCGCATCTCAATGTCCTGGAAGAGCGGGGCGAGACGGAAATAGGTGGAGGAAATGTTGCCACACCCGATCACGCCAAGGCCCAGCGGCGCTGTCATAATGCGTCTCCCACGATGGATGCGATCGTGTTGCGGGCGGCCCGTGCGAAGTGTGTTACATCAGCAGGATTGTCATGCTCCACCACAAGGAACGGGTGGTGGGTTTTGTCCAGCACAAGCGGTAGCAGCGTCGACCAATCCATGATCCCTTCCCCCACATTGCTCCAGCCATCCTGATCGCGGTTCTGACCCTCCGGCGCGATATCCTTGATGTGGACGGCGGCGATGCGGTTTCCGTATCGGTTGACCCAATCGCGTGGATCGGCACCCCCACGCGCAACCCAGGCAAGATCAGCCTCCCAGCCCATGTTCGGCACGTCGTTGAAGAGGATTTCCAAAGGGATCGACCCGTCGGGCAACGGCGTGAGCTCAAAATCATGGTTGTGCCACGCAAAGCCAAAGCCGGCATCGTGGACCTGAGACAGAATGGTGGACAGGCGCCTCGCCAGAACCTTGTAGCCGTCGACGTCTGTCGGCCTTTCGTCCTCTGCAAGGTACGGGGCCACAACCAGATCGATCCCCAACGTGCTGGCGAGGCGCATGCAGGCATCGAAATCACCTTCCAGCATGTCGAGGCCGAAATGGCCTGAGGGCATGGATAATCCCGCCGCGTCTAGGGCCGCGCGAAAGCCCGTCGCATCCTCATAGACACCGCCGAAGCCCTCAACCTGAGTGTATCCGGCGGCTGCGAGATCGCTCAGAAATGCGGTTTGCGATGAAACGTTGCGGGATGAGTAGAGCTGGAACGAGAGGTTCATGAGGGACGGTCCTTGGCGGCGCGTCGACAGCGCGCCGCAATCTGTTGCGGCTACCGTATCGCGGTCGTGGCAACCCGCAAGCCTAAGTTGTCGCCGCAGATGTCCCGATAGCCCTAATTTTATTGACTCTGAGGGGCGAGGGATCGGTCGGCTTCAATCCTCCCTTAATGCTTCTGTGAAACGGTCGCGGAATTCAGTCGTGGCCAAACTTGCCGCGATCCAAACTACAACAGCAATGATGAGGTCTATCATGATCGTCAGACGTTTTGCCGCTACTTTGTTTCTGGTTCTTTCCGCCGCCACCGCGACCGCCGACGCGATGACAGCGGTTGAGCTCTCTCCCATCACACACCGGGCCGCCAGTCTGGTGATCCTGGATCAAAACGGCGAAGAGCGGACCTATAGCCCGGCAATGATCGAGGAATTTCAGACATATAGTCTGACCACAACCACCCCCTGGCGCGACGTGCCAGCCCGGTTCGAGGGTGTGCTCCTCTCCGACCTCTTGGCAGCGCATGGGCTGGATACTGCGGAGACAATCCGCGTCACGGCCGAGAACGATTACGCCACAACCTTCAGCCGTGAGTTGATTGAAAATGTCGACATCATGGTTGCAACACGGGTGGATGGCGCCCCTCATACGCGACGGGAAAGGGGCCCGATCCAGTTTGTAATCGCTGCTGACGCGTTTGCTGCGTCAGATCTGACAGCAGAATCGAACCTCGTCTGGATGGCAGCGCGCATCGAGGCAGAGAACTGAGACAAACATGGCATCTGTGGCCAAAAAGGGGATGCATCTGAACAAGATGCTGGATGTGCTGGCGTCACGCGCCGGCCTCCTGTCGGTTGCGGCCCTCTTGTTTGGCATGTCACTGGCGACCGCGCTCTATCTGCAGAACGTGGTCGACCAGATTGACGCGGATCAGGCGCATTTCAAGGATGCGCAGATCCGCAATGGGTATGTCGCGATCAGTGATATTAATAGGCTGGTCTTTGTAGCGCAGAATGCGGCGCAAAGCGATGAGATGACGCCAGAACTTGCTGCTGACTTCGCGAATGCGGCAGATATTCTGTGGGTCCGCACCGACAATTTTGCGACCGTCCGTGATCGGGGTGCATACTACGCGTCTGGTGATGAGTCGATTGCAGCCCTGTCCTGGATTGTCGACATCGCCGATCAGGCCCTCGCTGAAGGGTTTCCCGATCGTCGGAAACTGGTCACCGATCTTCTGGATGCCGGTGAGGTTGCACGCGTGAACCTCGTGATGTTTCTTGACGAGCTGAGACGCGCGGGCGATCTCGTGCTCGACCAACAACTCAGCATCGTGCGCAAACAGCAGCTCTTGATGCTCTTCGCGCTGACAGGCCTCACAAGCATCGGCATCATCGCATTGTCCCTGCTTCGGCGCGAAGTTCTTGGCCGGCGCGCACGGGAAGAAGCAGAACAACGGGTCGAATTTCTTGCGTTTTTTGATCCGCTGACCGAATTGCCGAACCGGGTGCAATTTCAGGACAGGCTTGATGAAATGCTGACCTCCCGTTCCTCCACCGCGCTCTTGTTCATTGATCTTGATGAATTCAAGATCGTGAATGACACATATGGTCATGCGGCAGGCGATCTGGTGCTGCAGCGCATTGCATCAATCATTTCTGGTCACGCTGCACCCCACCGAGGCGTCGCGTCGCGCCTGTCGGGGGACGAGTTCGCGCTGGCCCTGCCGATTGGCGATTTGGACAAACTACTCGGCATCTGCGAAGCCATTCTCTCCGAAGTTCGAATGCCCCTCGAATATGAAGATCAACGTCTCGAATTGAGCGTCTCGATCGGGCTTGCTGTCTCCTCACAATTGCAAATCGAAGAGGTGACGACCGGCGAAGGTTTGTCGCGGGTCACGGATTTTGCGCTCTATGCCTCCAAACGCAATGGCCGCAATCGGGTTACGGTTTACGATCACGCTCTCGAAGCGCAATTTCGTGAGCGGCGCGCGATGCTCGATGAGTTGCCCGAGGCGATCCTCTCAGGAAAGATTGAGGCGTACCTGCAACCGAAGGTCTATCTCGAAGACGGATCAACGTTCGGCTTTGAAGCTTTGGCGCGTTGGCCGCGGGACGGGCGGGTCGTATCCCCGGTTGAATTCATCTCTCTGGCGGAAGAAAGCGGCCAGGTTGTCGATATTGATCGACATATCCTGCGGCGGGCGACCCAGGTCATTCAGGATTGGAACGAACTGCACGGCACCGATTTTTCGGTGAGCGTCAACCTGTCTGCAATTAACCTTGGGTCGCGACGGATCGTGGAATGGGTCGAACAGGCGCTCTGGGCGTCTGAGCTCCCGCCCCGAAACCTCACGCTTGAGATTACGGAGACGACGGAGTTGCGGGAATGGGGCCCCGCCTCCGAGATCATTCGCGATTTGCGAAACCTGGGCTGCAAGATCGCAATTGATGATTTCGGATCCGGTTATTCATCGCTCGCTTATCTCCTGAGCATGCAGGCCGATGAATTGAAGATAGACAAGTCTTTGATGGACAAGGTCGAAACATCGCAGGAAGCGCGCATGCTGTTGGCTTCGGTCACTGAAATCGCGCGCAACCTTGACCTGAATGTCACCGCTGAAGGGATCGAGACCCAGCAGCAAAACCTGATCGCAAGACAGATCGGCGTCGCGCAAGGGCAGGGATACCTCTTTGGAAAGCCTTTGCCCCCAGCGGACGCACTTGGCGCGACGCTCACTGATGAGTTGGCAATGGAAAGCGTCGCGATCAAATCAGCAGCACGCTAAGCGCAAGGCTGCTCGCCCCGCAGCGGCCGGACAACGACCAAATCTCTGGTGTCTTGAAGCTTTGCTGGCTGGGGTGGCAGGATTCGAACCTGCGGTACGCGGTACCAAAAACCGTTGCCTTACCACTTGGCTACACCCCAGCAGCGAGCGCTGAGATACGCGAGGGGCGCGAGGGGATCAAGCCCTGAAATGGCTATGATTGTGCTATTCCTTTGCCGCGTCATCTCGGAGAAGGTCTTCGTTCTCTTCTGCCTCCCGTTCGGCATCAATCAGACGGTCCAGCGCGGTCTCTGACTCGGCTTGAACAGAAGCAACCTCCTCAGTCTCAGTGATTTGCGGCGGGGCTTTGTCGGACGCAGTTCTGGCTGTTTCCGGCACCATTTGACCGGGCAGATCGATTGTGTAGGTCGTGTTCGGCAGGGTCACACCGGACGCTTCGAGCGCCCGTTTGGTGAGCCGCAGCGCCTCCCCCCGGGCCAGCACGATGGACGTTTCGCCCTGATCGATCCACCCCACGACTTTGATCTCAACCCCGGCGTCGGTGATATCGCCCAGCCAGGCGGACGCCGCCGGTTCGTCCAGAACGAAGGGCAAGTTCTGGGTTGTCGTAACGGCAAGTTCCCGCGCGGCACCAAGATCAGCGCCGCTGTCGACACCGAGCGTGAACATGAACCGCCGTTCGCGGTTCTGACTGAAATTGATGATCCGCGATTTGAATACCGTCGCATTGGGTATGCGGATGTGGTTGCCATCAAAACTGAGCAGGATGGTCGCCCGTGACGTCAGGCGGATCACCTTGCCCTGATCGCCATTGATCTCAACGACATCGTTGGGCCGAAACGGCTGACGAATCGACAACATCACTGAGGCGATAAAGTTTTCGACGGTGTCGCGCACGGCAAAACCAATCGCCAAACCGATGAGGCCTGCCGCACCGAGGATCGTCGACAACAGCGCTGTTGCGTTCATGATATCGAGAGCAATGACGATTGCCGCGATAAGAAAGGCGATCCGCGCAATCGTGCGGAAGAGGTCGGCGATGAACGCATTCGGGGCCATTCGGTCCCACGGTTGTTTGCGTCGTCCAACCCAGGCCCCGATCCAGTTCACGATCAGAAAGACGCCAAGCGCGATGAGGGCGAGCGGCAATTGGACCAGCAATTGCTCAACCCGGCCCATGAAACGGTCCACCGCCGGATCGAGGCGGCGCACGATATCGGTCGTCTCGGTCACTTCGTTCTTGATTGCGACGACGCCCTCCATCCGGTTGACCAGATCGTCAAGCGCTTGCGCCTCGGTGAGGGAGTTTGTCGTGCCACGCAGTGTCACGATCCCTTCGGCAACGGTGACAGTTACATCATCATAGCCGCCAAGTTCGCCAAGGATTTCACGGATGCGCACAGCGAGATTCGCGTCTTGCTCCCCGGAATTTTCGGTCGCGATCGTGCCGGTCGGTGTCTCCTGAGCGGTTGTTGCGACGGGCGCAAGGAGCGCGAGGATAACCAGAAAAATGCGAAGAGATGTCATCGATGAAGGGCCTGAAAGTATTGTCTTTCGACTAGTCTAAGCGAGCTGAGGTTTCGCGGAAAGGGCAGGATTACCGGTCTGATTGCGTGACCGGTTCGGCGCACCTCAGATGCGGATCGGGTCGGCCTTTGCGATCTGGTCGATCTGCATCAACGTGCGGATGACGGCCTCCATATCCGCAAGGTTGATCATGTTGGGCCCATCTGACGGGGCGTTGTCCGGATCTTCGTGCGTTTCGAGAAAGACAGCGCCAATGCCCTGTGCCACGGCAGCCCGCGCCAACACAGGTGCAAATTCCCGCTGTCCGCCAGAGGCCCCTCCGAGACCACCGGGCTGGGCCACGGCATGGGTTGCGTCCATCACGACCGGGTACCCGGTCTTCATCATCTCAGGCAGAGACCGCATGTCGGCGACAAGCGCGTTGTAGCCGAACGACACACCGCGCTCGGTCAAAAGGATTTTCTGGTTCCCGGTGCTTTCAATTTTTCCGACCACATTGACCATGTCCCAAGGTGCGAGGAACTGACCTTTCTTGACGTTGATCACGGCTCCGGTCTCTCCGGCGGCGAGCAACAGATCTGTCTGGCGGCACAAGAAGGCCGGAATTTGCAAAACATCGCAGACCTCGGCCACAGGGGCACATTGATCAGGCGCGTGAATGTCCGTCAGGACCGGCACGCCAAACTCTGCCTTGATGGCCGCGTGGATCGCGAGGCCTCCGTCCATGCCGAGGCCGCGCTTGCCCTTTAGCGACGTGCGGTTGGCTTTGTCGTAGCTTCCCTTGAACACGAACTGCGCCCCATGGGTATCACAGATCGTTTTCATCCGCCCCGCGATCATCCGGGCGTGGTCGAGGCTTTCGAGCTGGCATGGCCCGGCGATCACCGTCAAAGGGCGGTCATTGCTGGCCGTAACCCGGCCGATTGAGACGTCTTTCATCAGGAAGAGACCTGTTCGCGAAGGATGGACGCGGTGAGCGAGATCATCAGGTAGATGCCCGAAAAGATCAGGAAGGCAAGGACCGTGTTTTCAAAGACACGAGGATACGTGGCCTGGTCTGGTGCGATGGGCGGGACGGAAACGCTGAGATAGCGGACCTGTCGGTTTGCCTCGATCCGCGCTGTGTCCAATTGGGCGAGCGCGGCCTGCACGTTGGCGACTTCGAACGCGTAGTTTTCCTCAGCAACACGCAAAGTCGCGTCGTTTGAAACGACGGAGCCCTCCGTACCGCCGGACAATTGGCTGCGCAGCGCCTCGATCTGACCTTCGAGCAAGGTGATCGCCGCCTCAGCGGCCTCCACCCGGGAGGGGAGCGGATTGGCGAGCGTTTGCAGGCTGGCGAGGTTGATACGCTCTTGGTCGAGCTCAATCTGCAGCGTCGTGATCCGTTGCTGCAGGGACGCAGCCTCTGCCCCGATCCCAGTCGTCGCCCCGGTTTCGCCTGCGGCCACGAGATCAGCCAGGGCCGCGTCACGACGCTCCAAAGCGCGGTCGTAATTCGCCATTGCCCCGGCCATCTGATCGTTGCGCACCCGCTGGGTGAGCTGATCAACACGTTCCTCTGCATATCCGATCAGGGCTTCGGAAAAGAGCTGGCTCGTCTCCGCGTCAGCGGCGATCACTTCCATCTTCAGGATGCCTTCGGTCGGGTCATAACCGATCTGAACATGATCCTGAAAGACGGCGTAGGCATCTTCGCGGGTTGCGTCCGCGTCCAACCGCTGGATCGCGTCAATCTCAGGGTTCTGGAAGTGGGCGGTGAACTGGTAGTCTTCGTCCAGCCGGATAAAGGCGTCGCGCGAGGTCAGGTAGGACTGGACGGTCGTGCTGTCGGTTTGTGTTGCAAGGCCGGTGCCCTGAAACAGGCCACCCAGACCGCCTGCGCCTTGAGCTTCGGCCTGCTGGATGATGAATTCGGATTTGGTGCCGTACATCGGCGTCGCCATCACGGCGAAATACCAACCCATCGCGAGCGTTGGCGCGATCACGAAGACGGCCAATCGACCGAACAGCGCGGCAAGGTTGCGCCGCCGTCTGCGGGCGATGTCCTGTTGAATGAGACGGATTTCACTCGCCCGACGGTCGGCGGGGTCATCGGGCGCGCCAATTTGCGTAGACGGCAGTGTGTTGGGCCGCTGCACCGTTTGTGGCAGTTGCACGCGGGCCTCTTCGGCAGGCACCTTGGCGGTTGCCGCCTGCATTTGATTGGCGGCCGCGCGTGTTTGTTTGTCATTGGGTGTCACGAGGTCGAGCACGTTGGCCCGCTGAAACGGGTCAATGCCCCGCTGCCGCAACTGGCGCACGGCATCAAAGTCAGACGTAACGGCGAGGCCGTTCTTCTGTGCAACCCGGCGCGCCATGCGCAGTTGACGACCGGTCAGACCTTCCTGACGGATCGCATCAAGATCGGTTTCGGACGCCACGGTTTGCGCGCTGTCCACCTGGCCCTCCGCAGCACTCTGCGGCCGCGACGGCGCACCCTGCACAGAATTGGCGGGGGTAGGCTCTGCGGCGTCGGTCGGGCCTTCAGCGGCTGGATCAGCCGACGTTGAGGCGCGACGTATCCGGAATTTCTGTGCCTTGGGTTTCGTAGTCATAGAGCTGCTTCGCTTCTTCCAAGGTGTCAAACATGGTCAGCTTGCCGTCCTGGAGGACAGCCGCGGACCGGGCGAATTTTTCAAGCGTCTGCGCTTGGTGGGAGACGATGATGACCGTCGTGGTCGCCAGCCGTTCCTTGAGGACTTCACCAGCTTTGCGGTTGAATTCCGCATCGGTGGTTTGAGGCATGCCTTCGTCGATCAGGTAGATGTCGAAATCGAGGCTGAGCATGAGCGCGAAGGTGAAACGCGCCCGCATGCCTTGGGAATAAGTGCCGACAGGCATGTCGAAATATTCTTCAATTCCGGCCATCCAGCGGCAAAACGCTTCGACGTAATCAGGGTCGAGGCCGTAGAGGCGGGCAATGTAGCGGCTGTTTTCCCGTGCGGTGTGGCGGTTGACGACACCGCCCATGAACCCCAGCGGAAAGGAAATCCGGCTGGTCCGGATGATCTGGCCTTCATCCGGTTTTTCGAGGCCCGCCATCATGTTGATGATGGTGGTCTTACCGGTGCCGTTCGGAGCGAGGATACCGAGCGAATTGCCAAGTTCCACACGGAATGAGGCGCGATCAAGGATCACCTTGCGCTGCTTGCCTGTCCAGAAGGACTTACTGACATTCACGAATTCGAGCATATGTCGAACTTAAACCTCTTCCTCCGCCATTTTGAGGGGAGTTATATCACTGCTTCGGCCGTCATTGTTCCCGATACGTAAACAATCTGGCTACAATATGTCCGTTGCTGGGCTACCTTTTACAATGGTCAATATGGCCTTTACTACGCTTTCGGGGTTACGACATCGTTGATCAAGCACAAAGCGGGCCGGAGTTAGCGGATGACGCCGCGATCCTACGGCAAGAAATTGCTGGTTGCCGGATCTGCGCTGACAGGTTTCGCATGACCCGCACGCAGCACAGTCCGAAACCTGTGGTCTGGTTTTCATCGGATGCCCGGCTGCTCATCGCAAGTCAGGCGCCGGGGCTACGGGCCCATGTGGGGGAGCGGCCATTCATTGACCCGTCGGGTGACCGCCTTCGCGATTGGATGGGGATCGGGCATGACGCCTTCTATGACCGTTCGAAGGTCGCAATCGTGCCCATGGCCTTTTGCTTTCCGGGCTATGACGCGAATGGCTCTGACATACCGCCGCCAAAGGTCTGTGGCGCGACATGGCATCAGCGCGTCATTCCCACTTTGCCCAACATCCGCCTGCGACTGATTATCGGGGCCGCGTCGATGCGGTATCATCTGGGCTCGCGGACATCAGTGACGGAGGTCGTGCGGGGCTGGCGCGACCATGCGCCGGGGACATTCGTCTTGCCTCACCCATCGTGGCGCAATAACGCGTGGCTCAAGAAAAATCCGTGGTTTGAGGAGGAGGTGCTGCCAGCCCTCCGCGCCCGGGTGAAGGAGGTTCTGGCATGAGCGAGACGACCGAGCTCGACACCGCCCACGCGGCGATGATGGCCGATGAGGCCGATGATCTGGCACGGTTGCGGTTCTATGAACGGCTCGCCGATGGTGAGGTGTTCTTGCTGCTGGAAGGTGAGGCCGACGGTGATCAGGTCGAACCTGCACTGTTTGAAGCGGATGGTCAGACCTTCGTGCTGGTGTTTGACCGAGAGGCGCGTCTGTCCGAATTCTATGGCAAAATCGCCCCCTATGCCGCGCTGTCTGGGCGTGGCTTGGCAAGCATGCTGGAGGGTCAGCGACTTGGCATCGCGCTCAACATGGGTGTGGCACCGTCTGCGATGCTGATCCCGGCCGAGGCGGTGGATTGGCTGGCCCAGACGCTTGGCGCGGGACCGGAAGAGGTGGAGGGCCAAATCACCGAGCTGACAGCTCCGTCAGGATTGCCCGAGGTGCTGCTGGAAGCGCTGGATCGGAAGCTCGCGACAGCAGGCGGGCTGGCGCAGGAAGCGTATCTTTGCGGCGTGGTCTATGACGGCGGCGGGCGCGGTCACATGCTGGCATTTGTCGGCACAGAGCCGGGCGCGGAGGCCGCGCTGACGGCGGCGGTGAATGAGGCTTTGGTGTTTTCAGGGATCGAGGCCGGGATGCTGGACGTCGCACATCTGGAAGGGGGCAACCCGGTAAGCGAACGTGTGGCGCGTGTCGGTTTGCGGTTCGATTTGCCAGCCCCCCAGATGCCTGATGCGCCGGGGGCAAATCCAGGGATGGATCCGTCAAAGCCGCCGAAGCTGCACTGAGCCCTGCGAAGAACGGGACCAAAATTTCACGGAAATCTTGGATCAGAGTTTCGCCGAAACTCTGTGCCTCCGGCGGGAGGTATTTGTGAACCAAAGACGGCGGGCGTCAGTATCCCGCTTGGCGGTCGACCTCGTGCAAGAATGGGTCCCCCGCTTCGCCGCGTTGGATATTCTCAGCGATGACTTTTGCTGCGATGTCAGCGCGTGTGGCAGATGCGATATGCGGCGTAACCGTGACCTTTGGGTGCGCCCAATAGGGATCGTCCTCGGGCAAAGGCTCATGCCGAAACGTGTCGAGTGTCGCGTGGGCGATCTGGCCATCGTCGAGCGCGGCCAGCAGGTCCGCGTCCTTGATCAATGGGCCACGTCCGGGGTTGAGGAGGAACGCGCCGCGCGGCAGGGCCGCCAGCGTGTCCATGTTGATGACGTGTTTGGTGTCGGGGGTCAGCGGCATCAGCAACACAACGATCTGCGCGTCTTTCAGTGCGTCTTTGACAGGTCCGGACAGACACCGGATCCCGTCGACGTTCTTTTTGGATCGTGACCACCCGGTAACCGGAAATCCCAGACCGGCAAGTGCTTTTGCACAAGCGGTACCAAGCGCACCCAGGCCGAGGATCGTGACGGGCCGTTCTTTGGCCAGCGGGGCCATGACTGTGTTGCGCCACACGCCGTCCTGGCCGTGGATATGAGCGTCCATGCCGATGTGGTGACGCAGGGTATGGGCCGTTACCCATTCCACCATCCCTTGATCGAGGCCCCCGCCCACCATCCGGCAGATGGGCATCGTAATGGTGTCATTGCGGGTGATATCTTCTACCCCCGCCCATAAGCGCAGCAGAGCCTTGCAGCGGGTGAAGCCGGAAAAATCGTCGAGGATGCGGGACCCGGCCATGACGATGTAGTCGGTCTTTTCATGGGCATGGTCGCGGCGCAGATCGATCTTTTGAGGCAGGGCTGACAGCTCGGATTGCAGGTCTGGGCCGAACTGAGCCCAATCGTCGTCGCTGCCGACGAAGAGGATATTGAGGGTCATGTCGTCCCTTAGCGCGGTTTGTGGATATGGGCGGATTGCACAAGGCCGAAGGCGACCATCAGCACCAGCATCGCCGATCCGCCGTAGCTGACCAGCGGCAAGGGGACCCCGACAACGGGGGCGAGGCCCATCACCATCGCCATATTGACGGCGAAGAACAGAAAGAAGGTGACGGCGACGCCGAGTGTGACGAGGGATGCGAAGCGGTCTTTGTTGGTCATTGCGGAGAGAACGCAAAAGATGATGATCAGCGTATAGAGGGTCAGCAGGCCGAACGCACCGAGGAACCCGAATTCTTCGGCCAGTGTCGTGAAGATGAAGTCGGTGTGCTTTTCGGGCAGGAAATTCAATCGGCTTTGGGTGCCTTGCATAAAACCGCGCCCGGTCCAGCCACCAGAGCCGAGCGCAATCTTGGCCTGAGTGATATGGTAGCCCGCGCCGAGGGGGTCTTGCGTCGGGTCAAGGAAGGTGTCGATCCGGCGGTACTGGTAATCTTGGAGGATTTGCCATGCAGTGCCACGGGACTGGAAGACAGCCGTCACCAGCGCCACGCCTGCGCCAATCACCGTCGCGAAATAGGCCCAGTGAACGCCTGCCAGAAACATCACCGCACCGCCGCCGGCCACGAGCAGAATCGTGGTCCCAAGATCAGGCTGGTTGAGCACGAGGTAAGCCGGGACAGCGATCAGGATCAGGGGAAGGAGGATCCAGAACGGATGGCTGACTTTCTTGAGGGGCAGCCAATCGTAATATGCCGCGAGGAGCATCACCAAAGCGATCTTCATCAGCTCTGAGGGTTGCAAATCCATCGGGCCAAGATCGATCCACCGCTGCGAGCCGTTCCGCTCAACCCCGACAAATTCGACCGCGATCAAGAGCACCAGC
>JBCBCS010000026.1:0-24439 GCA_038530475.1 Pseudomonadota bacterium | reverse complement strand
AGGAAGAATGGAGCGAGCGGCCCCAGCAATTCGAAATCCCCCGCGCCGATCTGGTCACGCGCATTCGCCAGCTTTTGGATGAGCAGGGCCAGTGAAACAGGATTTTGCGCAAGACGGTGATCCCGGCTGGGACGAGGGCCTGCGCTATCGTGGCGTGATGATGCAGCAAGGCGCGCTCGTCACCGACGCGGACTATCTGCAACCCGCTGACATCCTCCTCGATCTGTACGGCGAAGACATCCGGGCGCGGGCGTTTACCACGCACGACCCACTGCGCGGCGAATTGATGCTGCGGCCGGACTTCACCGTGCCGGTTGTCCAGCAACATATGGCCCAAGGCGCAGAGCCTGCGCGCTACACCTATATGGGCAAGGTGTTCCGTCGTCAGGAAAGCGACAGCGACCGCCCCGTTGAATATGTGCAAGTGGGCTACGAGGTGTTTGATGGCTCTGACCCTGCAGCGGCGGACGCTGAGGTGTTTGCCACGCTAGCGGGCTTGCTGGACGGCGTGCCGGTGACGCCCGCGACGGGCGATATCGGCATCTTGCGCGCCGCCGTGCAAGGGCTTGAGACCACGGAACGTCGTCGGGCGGCCCTGTTGCGTCATCTGTGGCGTCCAGGTCGCTTCAAAGCGCTGCTGGATCGGTTCGGCGGACGCAGCCCGGTGCCAGTCTCCCGACAGGCGCTTCTGGCCAAAGAGGATCCCCTCGCGGATATGCCACCCGTGCTGGGCCTGCGCAGCCGAGCGGAAATCGCCGCACGGATTGAGGTGCTGCGCGAGGACGTGGCAGCGCCCGCGATCTCGTCGCGGGAACTCGACATGCTGGATGCGTTGCTTGCGGTGTCTGCCGCAGCGCCCGACGCCCTGTCCGCCTTGCGGGATATTGCCGTTGATCTGCCCTCCATTGCGGGGGCGGTTGACCGGTTGGCTGTTCGGCTCGATGCGCTGTCCGCCAAGGGGGTCGATGTGGACACCTTGCCGTTTGAGGCGGCCTTTGGCCGCGCCTCGATGGAATATTACGACGGCTTTGTCTTTGGCTTTTACGCCGATCCCGCGCTTGATTTGCCGCCCGTCGCATCGGGCGGGCGCTATGACGCCCTGACCGCCGCGCTGGGGGGCGGGACCGGTGTGCCCGCAGTCGGAGGCATCATTCGACCCGCTCTGGTGGCGCAAGCTGCAGGAGGCCGCGATGCTTAAGCTGGGGGTGCCGTCCAAGGGGCGGCTGATGGACAAGACGTTTGACTGGTTTGCAAAGCGCGGCATCACCTTGCGCAAATCCGGGTCGGACCGGGAATATGCCGGGGCGGTCGATGGGATTGACGGGGTCGAGTTGGTGCTGCTCTCAGCCGGTGAAATCCCGCGTGAGCTGGAGGCCGGGCGCATTCATCTGGGCGTCACCGGGTCCGATCTGGTGCGCGAAAAGCTGAGCCTGTGGGACCAGCGCGTAAGCGAGGTCGCGCGCATGGGCTTTGGCGGGGCGGACCTGATCATCGCCGTGCCAGAGGCCTGGATCGATGTTGATACGCTCGATGATCTCGATGCCGTCGCGGCGGCGTTTCGTGCGCGGCACGGGTTCCGGCTGCGGATCGCGACGAAGTATCACCGTCTGGTGCGGGAATTCCTGCGCGACAACGGTGTCGCCGATTATCAACTTGTGGACAGTCAGGGTGCAACCGAGGGCACGATCCGCAATGAAACCGCTGAGGCGATTGCAGACATCACTTCAACAGGTGAGACGTTGCGCGCGAATGGTCTGAAAATCCTTAGCGATGGCCTGATCCACCAAAGCCAGGCGACGCTCTTTCGCGGTCGTCGGGCCAATTGGACGGCTGATCAGCGGGGCACGTTCGACGACCTCGCCGCCAAGCTCGGGGTCTGAACGTCAGACCACACCGATATCAGCCAAGGCGGCGGACAGCGACGGCGGCAAAGCCTCTTCGCTTTCCCGGCCCTTGGGCAAGTCAATCGGCGCGTCTTCAGGCTTGAGGTAACGCCAGCCCTGAAACGGGCGTTTCAGGGTCGGCACGACGCGGATCAGCTCTTTCTCCAGCACGATGGCACAACGTCGCACCCCGTCGGCGCTGTCATATTCATCAAGCCGGTTGATCTTCTGCCGACACATCATTGACCCCTTGATCACCCAATAAATTGAGCCTCCAGCCAGCAATTCATCCTCTCGCTTCGGCCACATCCGGGTGATGTGTCGCGGCAACCCATCAGGCGCTTGCGCGCGTTTGGTGTTTTGCCACGCAGCGAGGTCTGCTACGGTCTCAGTCCCGACGGACAATTTCTGAAGATGTAGATGTTTGCTCATCGAAGCCACGCTATATGTTCACAAATTGTTCTCATTCGATACAACATATGGTAGGTTAGTCGTCTGTTAACGATTCTGCCAGCAATCCAAAGGGACTTAGATGACACGCTTCGCCGCACCCATCGCCGAACAGATCTGGGACATGAAGTATCGCCTCAAAGAAGCGGACGGAACGCCGCTCGATCAGACGGTCGAGGATACATGGGACCGGATCGCGACGGCGCTGGCATCGGTTGAGGACAATCCCAGCGAATGGCAGCCGAAATTCCGCGCCGCCTTGGATGATTTCAAATACCTGCCCGCAGGTCGGATTACGGCAGGGGCTGGCACGGACCGGTCCGTGACGTTGTTCAATTGCTTCGTCATGGGCACGATCCCCGACACCATGTCGGGCATCTTTGACAACCTCAAAGAGGCCGCGCTGACGATGCAGCAGGGCGGGGGGATCGGCTACGATTTCTCGACCATCCGACCCAAGGGCGCCGTGGTAAAGGGGGTCGCCGCTGACGCGTCCGGCCCGCTGTCTTTCATGGATGTGTGGGACGCGATGTGCCGCACGATCATGTCCGCAGGCTCGCGCCGGGGCGCGATGATGGCGACGATGCGCTGCGACCACCCCGATATCGAGGATTTCATCACCGCCAAATCCGACGCCGCCCGCCTGCGGATGTTCAACATGTCGGTGCTGGTGACCGACCCCTTCATGGAGGCCGTGAAGGCCGACAAGCCGTGGGATCTGGTTTGGGATGGCGCGACGGTGAAGACGGTGCAGGCCCGTGCGCTGTGGGACCGGATCATGCAATCGACGTATGATTACGCCGAACCGGGTGTCATCTTCATTGATCGCATCAACGCGATGAACAATCTCAACTATTGTGAGACGATCGCCGCGACCAACCCATGCGGAGAACAGCCGCTGCCGCCCTATGGCGCGTGCCTGTTGGGTTCCATCAACCTCGCCCGGCTTGTGACCGACCCATTTGGTGCCGCGGCTGAAATCGATCCAGACGCCCTTGCAGACCTCGTGGCGACGGCTGTTCGGATGATGGACAACGTGGTCGATGCGTCGAAGTTTCCGCTCGAACAGCAAGCGCGGGAAGCCGCCAACAAGCGCCGAATCGGTCTGGGTGTCACCGGCCTTGCCGACGCGCTGCTGATGATTGGGCTGCGCTATGGGTCAGAAGAGGCCGCGGCCCAGACCGAGGACTGGATGCAGATGATCGCCAACGCTGCCTACCGCGCCAGCGCAGAGCTCGCGGCGGAAAAGGGCGCGTTCCCGCTTTATGAGGCGGAGAAATACCTGGCCTCCCCGAATGTTCAGGCGCTAGACGATGATGTGCAGGCGTTGATCGCCAAACACGGCATCCGCAATGCGTTGCTCACCTCCGTGGCCCCGACCGGGACGATCTCGCTCTATGCGGGGAACGTTTCATCCGGGATCGAACCCGTCTTTGCTTATGCCTACACCCGCAAGGTGCTTCAGAAAGACGGATCAAAGACCGAGGAAGAGGTCGTGGATTACGCGGTGAAGCTGTGGCGCGACAAGTTTGGCGAAGTAGAACTGCCCGACTATTTCGTCAACGCCCAGACCCTGCCCGCGCTCGATCACGTGCGGATGCAGGCGGCGGCGCAGAAATGGGTGGATTCGTCGATTTCCAAGACGATCAACGTGCCCGAAGACATCTCATTCGAGGCGTTCAAGGACGTCTACATGGAGGCCTGGGACACCGGCTGTAAGGGCTGCACGACCTACCGCCCGAACGACGTGACCGGGTCGGTGTTGAGCGTGGAGCCGGAGAAGAAGGCCGATGACGACAAGATGGCGGAAGTGGCCCCGACCGAAGTGATCGCGGACGAGAACGAAGGCGACGTCATCTACATGACCGAACCGCTTGACCGGCCTGACGATCTGGATGGCCAGACTTACAAGCTCAAGTGGCCCGACAGTGAACACGCCATCTACATCACCATCAACGACATCATCCATCAGGGCCAGCGCCGCCCGTTTGAGGTCTTCATCAACTCCAAGAACATGGAGCATTTCGCCTGGACGGTCGCGCTCACCCGGATGATTTCGGCGGTGTTCCGGCGCGGCGGCGATGTGTCGTTCGTCGTGGAAGAACTCAAGGCCGTTTTCGATCCGCGCGGTGGGGCCTGGATGCAGGGCAAATACGTGCCCTCGATCCTCGCCGCGATTGGCGGCACGATCGAAAAACACATGATCGCGACAGGGTTCCTCGCCGGTGAGGGCATGGGCCTCAAGACCGACCCGCAGGCCGATGTGGTCAGCATGACGCCCAAGGGAAAAGCCTGCAGCAGTTGCGGCCAATATACCATGGTGATGATGGAAGGCTGCATGACCTGCACCTCCTGCGGTTTCTCAAAGTGTGGCTGAACGGATTCGCTGCCTCAAAACCACCGCAATCTGCGTGAACAAAGGTCGCCCTCGGGCGGCCTTTTCTTTAGGCCTGCACCAAGACGCGATTTTGGGGACGATACATGCGATTTGCAGCAGCTTTGTGCGCGGGTTTGATGGTGACGGGTTTGGGCGTAGAAGCGCAAGAGCGGGACACGCTCGGCGTGGGGCGGCTCTTTAACAACGATTATTTCGGTGATTTTGATGACCGCTGGCGGACCGGGTCCTATTCCATCTCAGTCCTGCGCGGCACGGATTGGTCGGGCGAGGCAGCAACGCAGCCCGGTGCGATTCTGGAATACCGTCTTCGGACTGAGATCATCGCCCCGCAGCGGCTGAATGGGCCCTTGTCTGGCGATCGGCCTTATGTCGGCGCCTTGTCCTTCGGTCTGCACACCCATTTCGCCCGTGGCGAAGTTGAGCTCAGCACCGGGGTCGATCTGGTGGCCATCGGCCCGCAAACGGGGCTCGCCAATTTTCAGGACAGCTTTCACGGCCTGATCAGCGCACCGAACGTGTCTGATGATGTCGAAGCCAATCAGGTTGGCAATGCGGTGTATCCAACCGCCGTGGCGCAAGCCGTCTACCCTGTGCAATGGAACGGCGGCACCCAAATCCGTCCGTTCGTTGAGCTTCAGTATGGCGTCGAAGACATCGACGCGCCTCGGCGTCGATGTCCTCATCGGGCGGGCCGGACAAAACGATCTTTGGGTGCGCGACAGCACAACGGGCCAGCTTTATGCAGGGATCGAGGGGCAGGGCGTGGGGACGTCCTTTGCCTTTGGCATGGATTACACGATGGTCGCCGACAGCGCGTATTTCCCAGAAAGCTTTGGCACACAGGCCGAAGACGGCCGCCTGCGGGTACGGGGCGGCATCCACGCACGGATGGGCGAAGGCATGTCTATGTTTTACGGCGCCACCTATCTGAGCGAGGAATATGTCGGTCAGGATGGTGGTCAGATCGTCGGATCAGTGAAGCTGAATTTCAACTTCTAAAGAAATAGTTAACGCCCGGCCTTAAAGTGGGTTGATTGCACCGAATCACCCTGTCTATGTTGCCTGACATAACGAGCCCTGCGCCAAAGCAGGGCCGAGACAGAGGCAGTAACGGGCATGAAGACGGGCTTTAAAGGCACGTTCGTCATCTCATGGTCGCAAACGGAACTGGACGGGTTCTGGTCCGCACCGCTGGATAACCTGCGGGTGGGCACGGCATGGGGTTGGACGGGTGAAGCTGTACGCGTTGATGGACCGGCGGACATTCTTCCTTTGAGGGATGCCGCGGGCGAAGCAGATATTCGCAAGCGGGCAGCCTTGTCCGTGCGGCGGCTGCTGAAGGCGGTTGAGGTCAACACCTCTCGGCTTGATCTGGTCGAGGTGGATCAGCCGCTCTTTGAGCAGAGCTTTACGGTGACCGATGGGCGCGACACCTGGACGGTGACCCTGATTGAAGGGGCGTCGGGTGCGGCCCGATTGTGCATGTTCGTCGGGGAAATTCCGCCCCGCGCCACCGATCTGTGGATCGTCAATCACAACATCGAACGCCCGAGCCTGACCCCGGAAGAGGATCAGGGTGGCGGCGTCATCTGCTTCACCCCCGGCACGATGATCCGCACCGAAGATGGCGTGGTGCCGGTTGAGACCATTGGCCCGGGGACCCGGGTGCAGACCAAGGACAATGGCTGCCAAGAGGTGCTGTGGACCGGGGCGCGCCGCGTCACGGGTGCGCGCCTCTATGCCATGCCGCACCTCAACCCGATCCGTCTGCGGGCAGGATCGCTCGACAATGACGTGCCCGATGCCGGCCTTCTTGTGAGCCCGGACCACCGCGTCATGGTCAAGGGGCCCCGCGCGCGGGCGCTGTTCAACACCGATGAGGTGCTGGTTGCCGCCCGGGATCTGGTCAACGAGCAATCCATCTACATCGACCGTTCCCTGCGTGAGGTGAGCTACATTCACATGCTTTTGCCAATGCATGAGGTTGTGTTCGCCAATGGCGTCGAAAGCGAAACCTTTCATCCCGCCAGCGCGGGCCTTGAAACCATGCCGGAAGAAGACCGCGCCCGGCTCTTTGCCGAGATGCCCGACATTGCGGCGGATGCGAATGCATATGGGCCCTATGTCCGGCGGGTGATCTCGGCATCCGAGGCCGCGATCCTGCGCCACGACGCGGCCTGACCGGATGACCGCGCTCCAGCGGTTTGTTCGGGGCCATTGGCAATTGATGGCGCTTACGGCGCTGGTTTACCTGTTCTGGAGCAGCGACGTCGTTTGGCCGCTGCGCATCCTCATCGTCCTCTTTCACGAACTGTCCCACGCGTTTGTGGCGCTGCTGACGGGCGGGGAGGTCATTGATCTGACGCTGTTCCGGCGAGAGGGCGGGGCCGTCACGTTCCGGGGCGGCAACTTCTTCTGGACGGCGACGGCGGGCTACCTCGGCTCGCTTTTGATCGGGGTCGGGCTGATGATCGGTGCGGTCTTCAGCCGGGCGGACCGTGCCATCGTCATGGGCCTTGGTGCCGTCATCCTGCTGACGGCCCTGCTCTATGTTCGCGACGGCTTCGCGCTGATCTACATGGTCGGGACGGGGGCGGCGTTCCTCGGTGTCGGGTGGTTTCTGCCGCATCAGGTCTGCGACCTGCTGCTGCGGGTCATTGGCCTTCTGTCGATGATCTATGTGCCATGGGACATCGCGGTTGATACGGTCTTTACCGCCAACCGGATGTCGCTTCAGGTTTCGGACGCGGCGGCGATTGCGTCACGGGTCTGGTTGACCGAAGGCATCGTCGGCACGATCTGGATCCTGCTGTCACTCCTGATCATTGCCGCCACCGCTCGGCTGACCTTGCGGAGCCCAAGCAACATCGCCTTCGGCGCGCGCGACAAAGGCCGTTGACTCCCATTCCGGCCCCAGTATAAGCGCGGCTTCATTGGTGTTGGTGGTCCCCGCAAGGGGGTTCCTGTCGTCGCAGCGAAATCTGCGGAGAGGACAACGCCCTTCGAAAACCTAAACGAAGGAGATCAGCCGTGACCAAACGCACGTCTGCCAAGTACAAAATCGATCGCCGCATGGGCGAAAACATCTGGGGCCGCCCCAAATCCCCCGTCAACCGTCGTGAATATGGCCCCGGCCAGCACGGTCAGCGCCGCAAGGGCAAACTCAGCGACTTCGGCATCCAGCTGCGCGCCAAGCAGAAGCTTAAGGGCTACTATGGCGACCTGACGGAAAAGCAGTTCCGCCGCATCTTTAAAGAAGCTGAACGTGTGAAAGGCGACACCGGTGAAAACCTCATCGGTCTGCTGGAGCGCCGCCTCGACGCCGTTGTCTACCGTGCCAAGTTCGTACCGACCGTATTCGCCGCACGTCAGTTCGTGAACCATGGCCACGTCCGTGTGAACGGCAAGAAAGTGAACATCCCGTCCTACCGCGTCAAAGAGGGCGACGTGATCGAAGTCCGTGATCGCTCCAAGCAGAATGTTGCTGTGCTTGAGGCCGTTGGCCTGCCGGAGCGTGACGTGCCCGACTACATCGAGGCCGATCACTCCAAGATGACCGCGACCTTCGTCCGCACCCCGGGCCTCGGCGATGTGCCGTACCCGGTGATGATGGAACCGAACCTCGTCATCGAATATTACGCGCAGAACTAATCACTGCCGCAGAATACGAAGGGCCGTCCCACTGGGGCGGCCCTTTTTGTTTGGCCAGCAATCGCCCTTTGGTTGCCGTAACTTCGGCCAATTCGCGCTCTAAGCCACTGATCAACCGCGCAAAGTCGCGGAGATTTGAGCATGAGGATCGAGCAATGAGTGACACTTCCGAGAGCAACCGCATCACCTTCGAAGAAGGTTTGGAGCGCGGCCTTTTCAATTCCCGCTGGCTGATGGCGCCCATGTATATGGGGCTGGTGGTCTGCCTTGCGATGCTGACCTTCGTGTTCCTGCGCGAACTGGCCTATTACATGCCGCAGGTCCTGACGATGAGCGCGGACAAGACGATCCTTGTCGTCCTGACCTTGATCGACCTGTCGCTGGCCGCGAACCTTCTGCTGATCGTACTCTTTTCCGGCTATGAGAATTTCGTCTCCAAGCTCGATCTGGGTGATCACACCGACAAACCCGATTGGATGGGCACGGTGGATTTTCAGGGCCTGAAGATGAAGCTGATCGCGTCGATCGTGGCGATTTCCGGCATCCATCTGCTCAAGCGGTTCATGGAAGTGGGCCAGCCCGAAGCGGATGCGATGTATGGCGATCAGCAGTTGATGTGGCTGGTGATCCTGCACATGGGCTTCGTGCTGTCCGGTGTGCTGCTGGCCTTCATGGATTGGCTGTCCGCCTCTGCAAAGGCGAAACTCCGCGGCTGATTGTCCAAATTGTTGCTGAGGGGCCGTCCGATGGTGGGCGGCCCCTTTGCGTCTGCCAGATTGCATGGTTAGAAGGTCTCGACTTTTGGAGTGACCTCAATGCCACCGATCACGCCGCAACCCGGCATCATGGAAATCGACCTCTACGTGGGCGGCAAATCCGCCATCGAGGGGCGGGACGAAGTGCTGAAACTGTCGTCCAACGAAAATCCGCTCGGTCCCCCGCCCTCAGCGCAGGCCGCCATCGCGGAGGCCGCGTCGGGCGTGCATCGCTATCCATCGACCGATCACGCGGACCTGCGGGCCGCGATTTCTGAGGTCTATGGGCTTGAGGCCGACCGGATCATCTGCGGCGTGGGCTCAGACGAAGTGCTGCAATTCATCTGTCAGGCCTTCACCGGCCCGGGGGATGAGGTCATCCATACCGAACACGGGTTCTCCATGTATCCGATCCTCGCCCATATGGCGGGGGCGACGCCGGTGCAGGTGAAAGAGCGGGACCGGGTCGTCGATGTCGACGCGATCCTTGCCGCTGTGACCGACCGGACCCGTGTCGTGATGCTGACCAATCCGGGCAATCCGACGGGGACCATCATCCCTGAGGCTGAGATTGCGCGGCTGGCTGACGGTCTGCCCGGAAACGTCATCCTCGTGCTCGACTGCGCTTACATCGAATATGCGGACAACCACAACGGCGGCGAGGCGCTGGCCCGGTCCCGTAACAACGTCATCATGACGCGCACGTTTTCAAAGCTCTACGGCTTGGGTGGCCTGCGGATCGGGTTCGGATACGGCCCGAAAGCGCTGATTGACGTGATGACGCGCATCCGCCAGCCGTTCAACCTCTCGACCGTTCAACTCGCCGCCGCCGAAGCTGCGGCCCGGGATCTGGATTGGGCTGAGACCTGCATTACCATGAACGCCGAGCAGCGCGCGCGCCTGACCGGCAGCCTGCGCCAGCACGGCATTGCCTGCGATGACAGCCATACCAATTTCGTGCTTGCCCGCTATGCCAGCGAAGCCGAGGCCGACGCGGCTGAGGCCAATTTCCGCGCCCACGGCATTCTTGTGCGGCAGGTGAAGGGCTACGGCTTCCCCGAAGGCCTGCGGATCACCATCGGCACACCGGACGATACGGATCGCGTCCTGAGCGCGGTCGCGGCCTTCAAAGGAGCAGCGGCATGAGCGTGATTTACGACCGCGTTGCCCTGATCGGCCTGGGCCATATCGCGTCTTCGATGTTCTGGGGCATGAAGCGCGCCGGATTGGCGGGCGAAGTGACGGGCTACGCCCGCTCAGCCGAGACCCGCGACACCGCCCGTGAGATCGGTCTGTGCGACCGGGTGTGTGACACTACGGCGGACGCGGTGGCGGGGGCGGACCTTGTGGTGCTTTGCGTGCCTGTCGGCGCGATGGAGCAGGTCACGAAGGACATCGCACCGCATCTGAAACCGGGGGCGACTGTCAGCGACGTGGGTTCCGTCAAACGCGCGGTGATCAGCGCCGTGGCCCCGCATCTGCCCGACGGAGTTCATTTCGTCCCGGCGCATCCGCTTGCAGGGACGGAACAATCCGGCCCCACCTCCGGCTTTGCCGAGCTTTTCTTCAATCGCTGGTGCCTGATCACGCCCGCCGAAGAGGACACCGATGAGGCCGCCGTGGCCAAGCTCCGCGCCCTCTGGGAAGGCATGGGCAGCAAGGTGGATGTGATCGACGCCGACCACCATGACCTCGTCCTCGCCGTGACATCCCACACACCGCACCTGATTGCCTATACGATGGTTGGCGTGGCCGACGACTTGCAGCGCGTGACCGAGAATGAGGTGATCCAGTTCTCCGCCACGGGCTTCCGCGATTTCACCCGGATTGCCGCGTCCGACCCGACGATGTGGCGCGATGTGTTCCTGACCAACAAGGACGCCACGCTTGAAATCCTCGGCCGCTTCACCGAAGAGCTGTTCGCCCTGCAACGCGCCATCCGCCAAGGCGACGGCGATCATCTGCACGATTATTTCACCCGCACCCGCGCGATCCGGCGCGGCATTATCGAGGCTGGCCAAGATACCGATGCGCCGAACTTCGGGCGCAAACCGGCGGAAACATGATGCGAGGGCTGATCTTCCCCGTCCTCCTCGCGCTGGCTGCCTGTGGCGGCGGACGGTCCGACGACACAATCCAGTTCGCAACAGAAGGAAGCGTGTGTGGCGATCCGATGCTCCGTGGCTCGGTGATCGATCCTGTGGACGGCCCCGGACGGTGCGGCATTGATAACCCGATCCGCCTGACGGCCGTCGGTGATGTGCAATTGTCCCAGCCGGCGACAATCAATTGCGCGACGGCAGCGGCGCTCAAGACGTGGATCGAAGCCGGGGTCCGCCCCGCGGTTGGCGACACTGGGGGTGGGCTGTCCTCGCTTCGCGTGGTCGCGCATTACTCCTGCCGCGGCCGCAACAACAATCCCAATGCCCGGCTCAGCGAACACTCTTTCGGCAATGCGATCGACATCGCCGGGATCGGGCTCGCGGATGGGACGGAAATGACAGTGCTCAGCGATTGGAATGGCCGCTATGCCACCCAGCTGCGCCAGATGTGGCGCGCCGCCTGCGGCCCCTTTGGCACCGTGTTAGGGCCAGAGGCTGACGTGCACCACCGCGACCATTTCCACTTTGACGTGGCCGACTACCGCTCCGGCAGCTTCTGCCGCTAGCGCAGGATTGGCGCCGGACCGAGGGGGAAGGTGCCAAGCATCATCATCCCATCGGTGATCGTCAGCGTCATCGTCAGCGTGTCCGGGAAATCCGGCGTCTCATCAAGGTTGCGGGCGATCTCCGTCCACAGGAACCGTTTGCTGTCTTCAATCATGCCGTTGGCCACGCCCAGATCGATGGCCTGCATCCAGTTCTTGCCGGTGAGGGTCACGGACCCGTTGAGCCGCCCCTGATCGTCGGGGGCGATCTCACCGATTGCGGTCAGGGACATCTCTCCCCAGACGAAAGCAAATTCAGTCACGGCGAGGCGTTCAAGCTCTGGTGGCGCATCCGTCGCGGCGTTCAGGGCAAGCGTCTCGCTGAGCGTCGCGCGACTGTCGAGGCGCAGGGTGTCGATCACGGATGGGTGCAGATTGCCGGGATCGATAAAGCGGCGCGTGCCCTCCGGCAGGACGATGCTGCTGGCCTCAAGATACACGTCATAGACATTGGCTGTTTCGGGGGCCAGACGCAGGGCTGCAAGCACGCTCGCCATTGCCAATTCGGGCCCTCCGCCGTAGCTCAGCCGCGGGTTGTCCATCGTCACGGTCGCAGTGCGAAAATCGAGGCTCGTATTGGCCCCAACCTTGCCGCTGGCGCGCATGTCGTCCGTTAATAGGTTGTACGTAAGTCCATTGACCCGGAATTGCTGCTCAGGCGGGAAAACGGCGATCACTTCGTTGGGGCGGTACGCCAAAGCGAAAATCTGCAAGAACGGCGCGGTCCAACGGATGGCCGTGGCGCGATCTTCGAACTCTAGCGCAGTGATCGTCGTGTCGAAACGCGACGGAAACCCAACTGTATTGAGGCTGTCATAGCTCAGCGCATACGACCCGCCGTCGATCTGCCTGAGCATGTCGGTCAACCGTGTCTCAACCTGGTTCCGCCCAATGAACCAGTAGCCCGCATAAAGTAGCGCCGCGACGACGATGAAGATGATCAGTTTGCGCATGTTTCCTGGCCCTTCGGGACACCTTTCTTCTCCTCGCTTTGCTCTCTAATAGAGCGGGAACAAAAGCACCATGACAGGACGTAAGAAACCGCGATGTGGGTCTTCGGATACGGATCACTTCTTTGGAACCCCGGCTTTGTCCCGGCGGAGGCTGTGACCGCGACGCTCAGCGGATATCACCGCAGCTTTTGTATGCTCTCTATCCATCATCGCGGAACGGTCGAGCAACCGGGTCTGGTCCTTGCGCTCGATGAGGCAGAAGCGACCTGCACCGGCGTCGCGTTCCGGGCCTCCGACGCAGATGCCCCCCGCGTTTTGGAAGAGCTACGCGAGAGGGAGTTGATTTCGTCAGCCTATCTGGAGCGGACACTGCCCTTGTCGTTGGAGGATGGTCGCCAGATCGACGCGCTCGCCTACGTTATCAACCGCGACCATGACCAATATTGTCAGTACGATCTTGAGACGCAGGCGCAGCTCATCGCGCGGTCTGTCGGAGGGCGGGGACCCAACCCCGAATACCTTTACAACACCGCCGCCCATCTTGAGCAGATGGGCATCCACGATCCTGATATGTCATGGCTGGTGGGCCGGGTGCGCCAATTGGCGTGAAATCATTGGCGCTTTGTGGGGCAACACCCTAAGATACGAACAACAAAACAAGTCAGAGGTGCCGAGCTCCCATGGCGACAGGGGATCACAAGGCCGAGCCGCAATTCACCCAACCGTTGAGCCAGGTCTTTTCGATGCTGGTGGTGTTGATTCTCGTGCTGGCAGGCGCGTATCTCGCCTTTCCGCGCGTGGGGCCGGTTTTTCTGTCAAACCTCTACCTGAACGGCTTCATCATGGTGGTCTTCACCATTGGTGTGTTGTCGTGTTTCTGGCAGGTCTGGCAGCTGGGACGCTCGGCGGCGTGGATCAAGGCTTTTGCCGGCGAAAAGCTCGGCTCTGACGTGATCGCAGCGCCGGGGCTGTTGGCCTCGTTGGCGACGCTGCTGCGGTCGCGCGGGGCGCGGATGCAGTTGTCTTCGACCTCAACCCGGTCAATCCTCGATTCCGTCGCGCAACGGATCGACGAAAGCCGGGAAATCACGCGCTATATCGTCAACACCCTGATTTTCCTTGGCCTTCTGGGCACGTTCTACGGCTTGGCGACGACCGTTCCGGCCCTTGTGGAAACGATCCAGTCGCTCACCCCGCGCGAAGGTGAGAGCGGCGCGGATATATTTGGCCGCCTGCAAACCGGGCTGGAGGGCCAGCTGGACGGCATGGGCGTGGCGTTCGCATCGTCCTTGCTGGGTCTTGCGGGATCGCTCGTGGTTGGTCTGCTGGAGCTCTTCGCCGGGCACGGGCAGAACCGCTTTTACCGTGAGCTTGAAGAATGGTTGTCCTCCATCACGCGCGTCGGGCTGGCCGCAGGCGATGAGGCTGATGGCGAAACTGTCGCAATGGCTGGCGTGGTCGACCACATGGTCGACCAGATGGAACGTCTGCAGGACATGTTTGCCGCCGCCGAAGTCAACCGCAGCGACACCAACGATCGGATCGCAGCCCTTGCGGGCGCGCTTGATGAACTCGCCGCAAAGCTGTCGTCGGATGAAGCGGCCCATCAGCTCGAACGGGTGGCCAGCACACAAGAGGCGCTGATGGACACGCTGAAAGAAAGCGGGATGGAAGGGATCGACGCCGAAAGCCGGATGCGCCTGCGGTCCATCGATGTTGGTCTGCTGCGGGTGCTGGAAGAGCTGTCGGCGGGCCGTCAGGAAGTCGTGCAAGACCTGCGGGCCGACCTCACCGAATTGACCAAGGCCGTACGCCAAGGCACGCGTCAGGCGCGCAAGTCGCAACAACAGGACGGGGCCTGATCCCATGGCGCTGAGCCGCAGAAACGGGACACGGTTCCAGGCCTCGATCTGGCCGGGCTTCGTGGATGCGATGACCGGTCTGCTGCTTGTGTTGATGTTCGTGCTCACCGTCTTCATGGTCCTTCAATTCACCCTGCGAGAGACGATTACGGGTCAGGAAAATCGCCTGTCCGAGCTTTCAGCAGAGCTGGCTGAATTGTCCGATGCGCTGGGTCTTGAGCAGGATCGATCAGCCACCCTGGGCCAACAGGTCGGCAATCTGGCGGGCGAGGTTGCAGCACTTCAGGCAAACCTTGCCGACAGTGAGGCGCAGGTGCTGTCTCAGGCGGCGATCATCGCGTCACTGACGGGTGAAAGGGACGCGCTCGCCGCCGGGCTCGACGAGGCAGAGACCCGGATTACCGGGTTTGAGGCACAGGTCGCTGGCCTGCTCGCCCGCCAACAAGAGGCGACGGACCGCATCGCCGGATTGGAAGCGGACCAAGCCGACGCCGAAGCTCAGATCGCGAACCTTGAAACCCGCGAGGCGGAGCTTGTGTCGGCCCAAGAGGCGCTCAACCTCGCACTGGCCCAAGCCCGCGATGAAATCGACGTGGCCGCCGAAGAAGCCCGGCTTGCCGCTGCGCGGCGCGAAGCGCTTGATGCAATGATTGCTGACCTCCAGGCGGAGGCCGCCGAGGCCGACACGCAGATTGCGTCGCTGCAAGCACAAAACGCAGAAGCCACCGCACAAATCACCGACCTTGAGGCCGCCCGCCTTGTCGATGCGGCTGCGGCAGAGGCGTTGCGCGCGCGACTGGAAGAGGCCGATGCAGAACTGACAGCAATGACCCTGGCGCTTGAGGAACAGCGGCAGGACGCAGAGGACACGCTGACGCTTTTGGCGGCGGCGCGCGCGGCACGGGATCAATTGGACACGGACCTGACGACGGCGTTGCTGGCCCAAGCGGCCCTGCAATCTCAGCTGGAAACTGCCCTTGCCGCGCAAAACGACAATGCGGTTGCGCTGGCCAATACGGAACAGGATGCCGACCAGCTTCGCCAGCAGATCGAGGCGCTCTTGCTGCAGCAAGCTGCGGCCGAAGACGACCTCGCCGTTGCTCTGGCCGCGCGCGACGACGCGGCCGAACGCGCTGCGGCAACCGAAGCCGAATTGGTTGATCTGGCGACGCAATTGGCCAGCGCCGCCGCCGCGCGGGCGGCGTTGGAAGCACAGGTCAACGACCAGACCGCGCAGACGGTTGTTCTGGAGAACGACCTTGCGGCGGCATTGGCGCAATTGGCGACCGCGCGCGACGATTTGAGCGCGGAGACAAGCGAAGCGGACAGGCAGGCCGCGTTGCTGGCTGAGGCAAACGCCGCCCTTGCTGATGAAGAAGCGCTATCGGCCGAAAGCCAGCGGCAGGTCGAGATCCTCAACCAGCAAGTATCCGACTTGCGGGCGCAACTGGATGAGCTGCAAGGCTTGCTCAACCTCGCCAATGAAGAAGACGTTGCCGCTTCCGTGCAGATCGAAACGCTGACACAGGACCTCAACACGGCTTTGGCGCGGGCATTGCTGGCCGAGCGTCGCGCACGGGTTCTGGAGGAAGAGGAAGCCGCGCGTCTTGCAGCCGAGGCTGAAAACCTCGAGCGTTTTCAGTCCGACTTCCTCGCTCAGATGCTGGACGTTCTCGAAGGGGTCGAAGGCGTTCGGATCGAAGGCGACCGGTTCGTCTTTTCGTCCGAGGTCTTGTTTGAGCCCGGCGCCGCAAACCTTTCCCCGGAGGGAGAGCTTGAAATCGCCAAAGTCGCCGACATCCTGAGCAACGTGGCGGATCGAATCCCCGATGAGATTGATTGGGTGATCCGGGTCGATGGCCATACCGACAATGTGCCATTGTCGGGTCAGGGGCAGTTCGCCAATAACTGGGAACTGAGCCAGGCGCGCGCTCTTTCAGTGGTGCTGTATATGATCAATTCACTCGGGCTGCCGCCCGATCGCCTCGCCGCCAATGGGTTTGGTGAGCATCAACCTTTGAATGTGGCGGATACGGATGAGGCGCGGGCGCAAAACCGCCGGATCGAGTTGAAACTGACCGAGCGTTGATCGCGGGGCGCTCTTCGCGATTATGGCGGCGTTTGCCCGATATTTCTGATCAAGCGCTGCTGACGTCGGACCCTGGAAACCGTTAACGAGGTCCTCATCCGGCAGGCTTTGCCAATACGCGCAGCCACCGGCGGCCCCAAAAGAAAATCCCCCGCCACGGATGTGGCGAGGGATAAAACTGTCGAAGCTCAACGGCTTATCAATCAGCCGCAAGAAGCGGTGGCTTGTTGTTGGAGATCCGCGCTTTTTCTGGCGGCTCGATCGTGAGGTCGAGCGCGCCTTTCTTGACGCCCACCTTGACGAGGCCGCCCTTGGCGAGTTTGCCAAAGAGCAGTTCTTCGGCCAGCGGCTTCTTGATGTGCTCCTGAATGACGCGGCCCAGCGGACGCGCGCCCATCTTGTCGTCGTAGCCCTTGTCGGCGAGCCATTCGGCAGCCGCGCGGGTCAGTTCGATCGACACATTGCGGTCCATCAGTTGCGCTTCGAGCTGGAGGACGAACTTCTCAACCACTTGCAGGATGACCTCTTTGCCTAGCGGCGCGAAGCTCACCACGGCGTCGAGGCGATTGCGGAATTCCGGCGTGAACGTCCGTTCGATGGCCGCCGTATCCTCACCCTCGCGGCGATCCCGGCCAAAGCCGAGCGGCGCACGGGCGGCGTCGGACGCCCCGGCGTTCGAGGTCATGATCAGGATCACGTTTCGGAAATCGGTGGTCCGGCCGTTATGGTCGGTCAGCTTGCCGTGGTCCATCACCTGCAACAGGATGTTGTAGACGTCCGGATGTGCCTTCTCGATCTCATCGAGCAGCAACACGCAATGCGGGTTCTGGTCGACACCATCGGTCAACATGCCGCCCTGATCGAAGCCGACATAGCCCGGAGGCGCACCGATGAGGCGGGAGACCGCGTGTTTTTCCATGTATTCCGACATGTCGAAGCGCAGCAATTCAACGCCCAGCGTATCCGCCAGCTGTTTCGCCACTTCGGTCTTACCGACACCGGTTGGCCCGGCGAAAAGGTAGTTGCCGATGGGCTTTTCAGGCTCCCTCAGGCCGGCGCGGGCCAGCTTGATGGAGGAGGACAACGCCTCAATCGCCGGGTCCTGACCAAAGACCACGCGCTTGAGCGACGCTTCGAGGTCTTGCAGCACTTCCTGATCCGACTTCGACACGGTCTTGGGCGGAATGCGGGCGATCTTGGCCACGACGGCCTCAATCTCCTTGGCGCCAATGGTCTTGCGGCGCTTGCTTTCCGCCACGAGGTGTTGGGCCGCGCCAGCCTCATCGATGACGTCGATGGCCTTGTCCGGCAGCTTGCGGTCGTTGATGTAGCGCGAAGCCAGCTCAACAGCGGTCTTGATCGCGTCGGAGGTGTATTTGATCGAGTGGTGATCTTCGAAATAAGGCTTGAGACCCTTGAGGATCTTGATGCTGTCCTCAACGGACGGCTCATTCACGTCGATCTTCTGGAACCGGCGGCTCAGCGCGCGGTCCTTTTCAAAATGCTGGCGGAATTCCTTGTAGGTGGTCGATCCCATGCAGCGCAGCTTGCCACCCTGAAGGGCAGGCTTGAGGAGGTTGGACGCATCCATCGCACCGCCAGAGGTCGCACCAGCGCCAATCACCGTATGGATTTCGTCGATGAAGAGGACGGCATCGTCGTGCTCTTCCATCTCGGTCATCACGGCCTTCAGGCGTTCTTCGAAATCACCGCGGTAGCGGGTGCCTGCCAGAAGCGCGCCCATGTCGAGCGAGTAAATCGTCGTCTCACCCAAAACATCCGGCACCTCACCCGCGACGATCTTGCGGGCAAGCCCCTCGGCGATGGCCGTCTTGCCGACGCCAGGATCACCAACAAGCAGCGGGTTGTTCTTGCGGCGGCGGCAAAGCACCTGCACGCAGCGCTCAACCTCATGGTCGCGGCCAATCAGCGGATCAACCTCACCCTCACGGGCTTTCGCGTTGAGATCGACGCAATACTTGGCGAGCGCGGATTCGTCCTTGCTGGCCTCGGCGGCCTGCGCCTCAGCCTCATCCTCGACAGAGGGTGCGCCACTCACCGGGCGGCTTTCGCCGTAGGCCGGGTCTTTGGCCACGCCATGGGCGATGAAATTAACCGCGTCATAGCGGGTCATGTCCTGATCCTGCAGGAAATAGGCCGCGTTGCTTTCGCGCTCGGCGAAGATCGCAACAAGCACGTTGGCCCCGGTCACTTCGGTCCGGCCTGACGATTGCACATGAATGGCCGCGCGCTGGATCACGCGCTGGAAGGCGGCCGTCGGCACGGCTTCCGACCCTTCGACCTCAGTCACGAGGGTCGACAGGTCGTCGCTGATGAAATCTTCGAGCGTGCCCCGCAACGCGTCGAGGTCGACCGAGCAGGCCTTCATAACGCGGGCCGCGTCGGGTTCGTCAATCAGGGCCAAAAGTAGGTGTTCGAGCGTTGCAAGCTCATGCTTGCGGGCGTTGGCCAGCGCCAGTGCCGAGTGAATGGACTGCTCTAACGTCGTCGAGAATGATGGCACGGTGAGTGCTCCTCTTGATCGGGGTCAGGCGGGAAACTTGGCCCCGTCCAACCGTGGCCTCTTAAAGTTAAGTTTTGACTTATTTCGCGGCTCTTCAAGGAAAAAATTGCCACGTTGTTGTTACAAAGGCCTTCGCCGTGCCTTCGGAGTGCCTGTTTTCAAGGCGATGATCGGTTTTCAGGCAGATCAAAAACTATCGCGACGTTTGCGCACATGGGCGAACACATCCGCCGGGTCGGCCCCATCCATGGCCAGCGCGGCCATCTGGTCGGGGTGATCTGCCCGCAGAAACGGGTTGGTCTGCTTTTCCAGGCCAAGGCTCGAGGGAACGGTCGGCTCGCCTTTGGCACGCGCCGCATCAATTACCTCAGAGCGAGAGATAAGCGCTTCGTTCTTCGGTTCAATAGTTAACGCGAACCGCGCATTGGTCTGGGTATATTCATGGCCCGAACAAACGATCGTATCATCAGGAAGCGCCCGCAACTTCAGCAGCGACGCCCACATCTGATCTGGCGTGCCTTCAAACAACCGGCCACATCCCAGTGCCATCAGTGAATCCGCCGTGAACAACAGCCCGGCCATGGGCAGGTGGACCGCGATATGTCCGATTGTATGGCCGGAGACGTCGAACACCGTCGCATCGGTGCCGCACAGCCTCAGCGCATCCCCCTCTGAGACGGCGAGGTCGAGCTTTGGCAACCGATGTTCATCCGCCGCCGCGCCGATCACCCGGGCTGATCCCCGCAACGGCTCAAGCCCATCGACATGGTCCCAGTGATGATGGGTCAGCAGGATTTCGGTGAGCGTCCAACCCTGAGCATCCAGTGCCGCCTGAATCGGCGGCGCTTCCGGGGCATCCACGAGGAGCGTGTCGCCAGTTGCCGAATTGTGGACAAGAAAGGCGTAGTTGTCCTGAAGGCACGGCACGGTCATGAGGGTCAGGCCCGCTTCGGTCTTTATCATTTTGCGGTTCCTTTTCCTTTGCTGATGCGGAGCGCTGTCGCCGCCAGTCTTGCCCTGTGCAGTGCAGACCGGCAAGACTGCGCAAGAGGTAGCGCAGCAGCCGGAAAAGGATAGGTTCAGGGCGATGCATCTTGATGTCCATGATCTTCGGGAATTCTACTATCGCGCCCCGCTTGGCCGGGCGGCACAAAAGGTCGTGCGACGAGAGTTGGAACGGCTCTGGCCCAGTGTCACCGGCGAAACGGTTGCAGGCTTTGGTTTCGCGGTGCCGCTGTTGCGGCCTTTTCTGGGGCAGGCGCGGCGGGTGATCGGGTTGATGCCGGGGCCGCAAGGGGTGATGCACTGGCCGCCTGACGGGCCCAATGTGTCCGTTCTGTGCGAAGACACGCTCTGGCCTCTGGCACAAGGACAGGTGGACAAGCTGGTCGTGATGCACGGGCTTGAGACGACCGATCATCCTTACGCGTTGCTCGACGAATGCTGGCGCGTGCTTGCCCCCGGCGGTCGGGCGGTCTTTATCGTGCCGAACCGTGCAGGGCTTTGGTCGCGCAGCGATGCCACGCCCTTTGGGGTGGGTCGGCCCTACACGATGGGGCAGTTGGAAAAGCAACTGCGCACCTTCGGCCTGATCCCTGAGCGGACGCTGTCAACGCTCTATCAGATGCCGTCCTCGCGCCGTATCTGGCGCAGGCTCGCCGGGACACTCGAAACGACAGGGCGTCATCTTCCGGTCTTTGCCGCCGGAGGGGTGTTGATGGTCGAGGCCAGCAAGCAAGTCCCACAACCCAAGCGGCCCGGTCTGACAGAGGCGGTCAAACGGCCGCTGAAAGTGCTTGAAGGCATGGCCGCGCCAGTGCCAAAACCGGCGTGACAGGACACAGGGTTCGCCCTGATCTGGTCACAATCCGGGCGAAAAACCGCGCCAAATGGTGGTTAGACCCGACGCCATAATGAACCGCGAAACGCGGAATACGGGCAGAGCAGAGGACGCAGCCAATGCGTATCACATCGATCACACCGATGAAGAACGAGGGTCCCTATATCCTCGAATGGGTCGCGCACAACCGCATGATCGGCATCAACGACATGATGGTGTTCTCGAACCATTGTTCTGATTTCACCGATCTGATCCTTGAGCGTCTGGATGAGCTTGGCCTTGTCCGTCACATGATCAATCCCTCCGTGCGGATGACCAACCCGCGCCACCACATCGAACTGGTGCGGTATGTCAACGAATTGCCGCGCCTGCGCCGGTCTGACTGGGTGACGCATCTCGACGCGGACGAATTCGTCCGGGTGAAGGTGGGCAATGGACGGATGGAAGACCTTTTCAACGCGCTGCCCGATGCGGATGCGATTTCCATGTCCCTGCACACGTTTGGTTGCGCAGGCATCGATGACATCCTGCCCGGCGACGGGCTGATGACCGAGACGTTCCGCTGGCGCGAAGACAGCCATAACCGCCGCGCCCCGGTCAAATACGTCGCCCGCGGCGAATTCCCGTGGCTGAGCTTTCCGAACAATTCCCCAGAAATCCGCGAACGTGATCTGGACCGTGTGGTCTGGGTCAACGGGGCAGGGACGCCCATTCCAAAAGACAAGATGAGCAGCCCGTTCAAGGCGCTTCCGGCGGCGCTGACGGCGTTCGACCTGGTCGAAGTCGCCCATTACACCATCCGGTCGTTCCAGGGCTTCCTGCTGCAAAAGGATCGCGGCAACGCGAACCCGGTCAAAGGGGTCGAGCCGCCTGAGCCGGACCTCAAGGACACCATGCGCTACTGGGACCGGTTCAACCAGAACGGGGTTGAGGATGAGATTTCATCGTGCGGCAATCCGGATCTTGCCGATGCGGTGGCTGAGTTGCTCAAGGATGATGAGCTCGCCGATCTGCACGAGGCGAGCATTGAATGGCACCGCAACCGCGCGCAGGAGCTTCTTGAAAACAAGACCTATGCGCAGCTCTACCAGATGATCCGGGACCGTCATGCCGAGGTTTATCCGGACGTCATTGGTGTCGATGCTGAGGCGGCTGCCTTGCCGGCTGCGGCCAATGGCGACGCTCACTGACCCTGCTGTCATCGCTTGCGACCCGCCGCGACCATCCTGTCCGTGAGCGGCCCCTCACACCTTCTCAGTTGGCCCGACCTTTTAACGCGCGCTCTCATCGTTCTGGCGGAACTCTTCGAGGGCGCCCCCATCAGTGCCGCTCCGCGCGTTCACACCACCGCAGCGGGGACCGGCCGCTGAGTGGTTCATGGCAGGCGACTTCGTGCGCTGGTTCGGTGACGACTTTGCGGCACACAAAAGTATGCGATTGGATACTGTGGGAATCGCGATTTGCGGCAAAAGCGCCTTTTGACGGTGTCAGCGAGATGGAACATTCGGTCGCACCCTCGGCGAATTGACGACGGAATTCACCTAAAAACAAGGGCCCTCAATCCCTTGCGAAAAGCCTAATCAAGGCGGTTGCCCCCTTCAAAACCCTCTGTTACATGCTGCGTGATTTTACCGCCTCGCGGTTATGTGAGGCCAATCTCACGGTCCTCCGCTCTGCTCGCCACAGGGACAGACAGGGACCAGACTGAACATCGGAAGGGTGGACGTGTCCGAACCAGCTTCGATCTCCTCCGGCATTGCAGCACGCTATGCCACCGCTGTCTTTGAACTGAGCAAAGACGCCAAAGGGCTCAAGGCCCTTGAATCCGACCTCGACGCGCTCTCCGCGGCCCTTGAAGGCAGCGAGGACCTGCGGGCTCTGATCTCATCGCCGCTGTACAGCCGTGAAGAGCAGGGCGCTGCCATCGCCGAGATCGCCAATTACATGAAACTGTCCGACACGATGTCGAACACGCTGGCGCTGATGGCGCAGAAGCGTCGTTTGTTCGTCGTGCCGCAGATGGTCACCGCCCTTCGCGAAATGATCGCGGAAGAAAAGGGCGAGGTGACCGCTGACGTGGTCTCCGCCAAGGCGCTGACCAAAGCGCAATCCGACAAGCTGGCCAAGACCCTCAAGGCGTCCGTCGGCTCTGACGTGAAAATCAATGCGACCGTTGATGAAAGCCTCATCGGCGGTCTTGTCGTTAAGGTGGGCTCGAAGATGATCGACACGTCGATCCGTTCGAAGCTTGCCGCCCTCCAGAACACCATGAAAGAGGCCCGGTAATGGCGATCCAAGCTGCGGAAATTTCCGCGATCCTCAAGGACCAGATCAAGAACTTCGGCCAGGAAGCCGAAGTCGCCGAAGTTGGCCGCGTGCTGTCCGTCGGTGACGGCATCGCGCGCGTCTACGGTCTGGACAACATCCAGGCCGGTGAGATGGTCGAATTCCCCGGCGGCATTCAGGGCATGGCCCTGAACCTCGAAGCCGACAACGTGGGTGTCGTGATCTTCGGCTCCGACCAGGACATTAAAGAAGGCGATACCGTCAAGCGGACGAACGCGATTGTGGACGTGCCGGTGGGTGACGAACTGCTCGGCCGCGTGGTCGACGGCCTCGGCAACCCGCTCGATGGCAAAGGCCCAATCAACGCCAAGAAGCGTCAGACCGCTGACGTGAAGGCTCCGGGCATCATCCCGCGTAAATCCGTGCACGAGCCGATGGCAACCGGCCTCAAGTCCGTGGACGCCATGATCCCGATTGGTCGCGGCCAGCGAGAGCTGATCATCGGCGACCGTCAGACCGGTAAGACCGCGATCGCGCTCGACACGATGCTGAACCAGAAGTCTTACAACGACGCCGCTGGCGACGACGAAAGCAAGAAGCTCTATTGCGTCTACGTCGCCGTTGGTCAGAAGCGGTCCACTGTGGCCCAGCTGGTTAAGAAGCTCGAAGAAAACGGCGCGATGGAATATTCCATCGTTGTTGCTGCAACCGCGTCCGACCCGGCACCGCTGCAGTTCCTCGCCCCTTATTCTGCGACCGCAATGGCGGAACACTTCCGCGACAATGGCCGCCACGCGCTGATCATCTATGATGACCTGTCCAAGCAGGCTGTGGCTTACCGCCAGATGTCCCTGCTGCTTCGTCGTCCGCCCGGCCGTGAAGCTTATCCAGGTGACGTGTTCTACCTCCACTCCCGTCTGCTTGAGCGTTCCGCGAAGCTGAACGAGGATGAAGGCGCAGGCTCACTGACGGCTCTGCCGGTCATTGAGACCCAGGGCGGCGACGTGTCCGCGTTTATTCCGACCAACGTGATCTCGATCA
>JBCBCS010000025.1:0-24586 GCA_038530475.1 Pseudomonadota bacterium | reverse complement strand
TGACGGCGATGGCGTCGGGGTTTCGCGGGGATGAACGGTTCGATCTCGCCGTGCTTTATGGTCGGATCGCGTTTCCCTACATCCTCTTCATCTCGCTCGCGGCGTTGCTGTCCGGGGTTCTGAACGCCACGGGTCGGTTCGTGGCGGCGGCTGCGGCCCCTGTGCTGCTCAATGTCATTTTTATCATCGCAATGGTGATTGCTGCAGCGGGCTGCAAATGCACGCCCATGGAATTGCAGGAAAATACAGGAACGCATCTGGCCTGGGCAGTGCCCATCGCCGGGGTCGCACAACTGGCGCTTGTCTGGTGGGCCGCCAAGCGCACGGGGTTCGGTCTGAGCTTGCGCCTGCCCCGCTGGACGCCAGAGCTCAAACGGCTCTTCATCATCGCAGCCCCCGCCGCGCTTGCCGGGGGCGTGGTGCAAGTCAACCTGTTGGTGGGCCGTCAGGTGGCAAGCTATTTTGACGGCGCTGTGGCGTGGCTGTCTTATGCGGACCGGCTCTATCAGCTGCCTTTGGGTGTCGTGGGGATCGCGATCGGCGTGGTGCTGCTGCCGGACCTGTCACGCCGCCTGCAAAGCGGGGATGAGGCTGGCGGGCGCGACGCATTCAACCGCGCGGCTGAGTTTTCGCTTGCCCTGACCGTGCCAGCCGCCGTGGCCCTCGTGGTGATCCCCGTGCCGCTGGTCGAGGTGCTGTTCCAGCGCGGGGCGTTCAGCTTTGACGACACCGCCGCTACCGCCCTCGCAGTCACAGTCTACGGCCTCGGACTGCCAGCCTTCGTGATGCAAAAGGCGCTGCAACCGCTGTTCTTCGCCCGGGAAGACACCAAACGTCCCTTCTATTACGCACTGGTCGCCATGGTGGTGAACGCCGTTGTGGCAATCGGCCTCGCGGGGACGGTTGGCTACATCGCGGCAGCTTTGGCGACGACGCTCGCGGGATGGATTATGGTGCTGCTGCTCTGGGCCGGAAGCCGAAAGATGGGCGAGGCTGCCCGCTTTGATGCACGCTTCAAATCCCGTCTGTGGCGGATCGTTCTGGCCTCGGTGCTGATGGGCATCGCGCTGAAAGGGGTCGAATTGATCGTCGGGCCGGGACTTGGGATCGCCGGGGTGCGCTACGTGGCGTTGGCGGTTCTGGTCGTCTGCGGCATCGGCGCCTATGCCCTTGCCGGATCGCTCTTGCGCGCCTTCCGTCTCAGGGAATTCCGGTCAGCTTTGCGGCGCGGGTAGGGTCGTCAACCTCACTCGCCCGACCACAACAGCTCAATCCGCAAACCGCCGGGTTCTGCGAACATCATGTGTTTGCGCGGCCCCTGCCCCATCCATTCCGGCGCGAACTCAATGACGACGCCGTCGGTTTCGGCGAGCGTCTGCGCCAGCGCATTCAGCCGCGCCTCGCTTTCGACCCGCAGGGCCAGATGATGCAGGCCAAGTCCGGTCTTGCGGTCAAACGGTGCCGGATCATCGATCTGCACTTGCCACAACGTCAGTCGCACCTGGCCGTCCGAGACGGTCGTCCTGGGATAGGACGGATCCCGCGCCTGAACGGTCCACCCCAACACGTCTTCGAAGAACGCCGTCGTTTCTTCCAAGTCTTTGACGGTGAGCCCCAGATGATCCAGCCCTTGGGTTTGCGCTGGCCCCGTCATCTTTGACGCATCCGCGCCAGAAAGGCCCGCCAACCGCCGGGGGCCACCAGCGGCGCAAGGGTCAGTCCGATCACGAAGCCTGCGACCTCAGCGATCCATGTGGGCGACGTACCGAAGATCATCGAATAGACCAGCAGCAACCCCATCAGCACGCCAATCAGCTGGAACGCCTTGAGCTGGTTCTCCCCCATTCGGCCCAGCGCCAGCCACATCATGTAGGTATATGCCCCGATCAGCCCGTAGACGCCGGGGTAGAGCCCCACGAGGGACACATTGCGGGGCGAGATCAAACCATAGACCAAAGCGCCCAGCGCCGAAGACACAAAAAACAGGATCGCAAAGGCGAAGGGGTTTAGTTTCTCACCCACAAACTTGCCAAGGGCGAGCATCAGAACCGCGGCAAAGATCAAATGCTGGCCGCTCACGTGGAAGAACGGATAGGTCAGGAACCGTTTCCACAAATCGAACGATCCGCGCCCACGCTCAAAAATCTCCGTCACGACGGCAGGCGCGAACGCGAAGTCCTGCCAGGCGTTGCTGCGCCATGCTGGTGCTGTGTCACCACCAATGATGCCGCGCCCCGCAAGCTGGAACACAATCTCGATCAGGACGCAGGCCGCGACGATGGCCAACGGCACCAAGGGAACGGCATTAAACGGGCTTTCTGACTGCATCGGGTGTCCTCTGGTTGACGCCTCTTTGGGCCATGGGTAAGCGAAGGGTTCAGCAGTTTCCAGTCATTGGACGATCTATCATGTCGAAGCCCACCTTCACCCCGCGCGTCTTTTCCGGGATCAAGCCCTCTGGCGGGCTGACCCTTGGCAATTACCTCGGTGCGATCAAGCGTTGGGTCGATATGCAGAGCGCGGATATGGAGACCATCTTTTGCATGGTCGATCTGCATGCAATCACGGTGTGGCAGGACCCAAAGGGCTTGCGCGATGGAACGCGCGAAATCGCGGCGGGCTTCCTTGCGTCCGGCATCGATCCGGAGAAGTCGATCCTGTTCAACCAGAGCCAAGTGAAAGAGCATGCGGAGCTTGCATGGATCTTCAACTGTGTCGCGCGCGTCGGCTGGATGAACCGGATGACGCAATTCAAGGACAAGGCCGGTAAAAACGCTGAAAAAGCGTCGCTGGGGCTGTATGCCTATCCGGCGCTGATGGCGGCTGACATTCTGCTCTATCACGGGACCCATGTGCCCGTAGGGGAAGATCAGAAACAGCATGTCGAGCTGACCCGCGACGTCGCGGCCAAGTTCAACAACGATTTCGGCGTCGATTTCTTCCCGATGACGGAAGCCGTGATTGAAGGCCCCGGCGCACGTGTGATGAACTTGCGCGATGGCACCAAGAAGATGTCGAAGTCGGGCGACAGCGACATGGAGCGGATCAACATGCTCGATGATGCGGACACGATCGCAAAGAAGTTCAAAAAGGCAAAGACCGATCCGGAACCGCTGCCTGAAACGGTCGATGGTCTGAAAGATCGCCCGGAAGCGCGCAATCTGGTGAACATCTATGCCGGTCTGTCCGGCATGACGCCAGAGGCTGTGATTGCTGAATATCCCGGCGCTGGCTGGGGGCAATTCAAACCCGCGCTGGCCGATCTGGCGGTCGAAAAACTCGCCCCGATCTCTACTGAGATGAAGCGTTTGTTGGACGACCCTGCCGAAATTGATCGCAAACTGGGGCAAGGTGCCGATAAGGCGCGGGCCATCGCGACCCCGATCCTTGAGAAAACCTACGATATTGTCGGCCTGCTGCGCTCCTGACAGCTGCTGACAATTGCGACACGACGATGTCGCCCGTTGGCTTGACCGGTGGGCGACATTGATCGCAGGGTTTGCCAATGCAAATCTCTCAGACGGACCGGACGGAATGGGCCACGCTATGGCTCATCATGGGGTGCTACGGGCTATGGGCCTTGGGTCTCATGCTTTGGCAGACAGCATTTTGGGCCGTTGGCCTTTTGCTGTTGCCGATTGCCGCGGCGTTTCACACCTCCCTCCAGCACGAGACGATCCACGGCCATCCCACCCGGTTTCCGTGGCTCAATGAAGTGCTTGTCAGCCTGCCGCTGGCCGCGGTCTTCCCCTATCGCCGCTACCGCGACCTGCACCTACAGCACCACCGCGATGAACACCTGACGGACCCGTTTGAAGACCCGGAAAGCTATTTCTGGGCGGCGGGCGATGTGCAGCGGATGTCGGATTTCCAACGCACGCTGTTTGAGCTGAACAACACCTTCCTGGGCCGCCTTCTTGTCGGTCCGGCACTCACGATGGTGGGCTTTGCCCGCACCGAACGCAGGCGTCTTCTGGCGGATGAGCCGGGCGTGCGGCGGGCGTGGCTGTTGCACCTGATCGGACTGGCGGTCCTCATCACACTCCTGCTGGTGATCGGCATGCCGCTCTGGCTCTACGTTCTGGGGGTGATTTACCCTGCCCTAGCGTTGACAGCGGTGCGGTCATACGCCGAACACCAGGCGGCAGAGAATGTCGGCGCCCGGTCAGCGGTGGTGGAGGCCGGGCCATTCTGGTCGATGCTCTTCCTCAACAACAACTTGCACATCGTTCACCACGCGAGCCCGACGACACCGTGGTACGATCTGCCGAAACTGTATTCTGAGCGACGTCAGATTTATCTGACTGCAAACGAGAACACCGTTTTCATGGGCTACGGCGATGTCTGGCGGCGCTTCGCATTCTCCAAGAAGCAGAGCGTGGACCATCCGCTGATGCACCGTGAGGGGGATGAGGCGCGGACCCCCTAAACGTCGCATCGCATCGCTTGGCCTTCAGCGGTAAGGTTGATCGAGACCATGGAACAGAGGTGCCGATCTGATGACACAGACCGCCCCTTTCACGCCGGTGACCGTCACGCCCCTTCCGGCTGAGGCGTCCACCTTCGCGATCCTGCGCACAGCGATCCGCAACCCGGTTGAGCTGTGGCCGACAGACATGTACCGCGAACGCACGTTTACGTCCGACCTTCTGGGGCAGCGTGTCCACACCACCGCTGATCCGGAGATGATCAAGGCGGTGTTGCAGACCCATGCCGCCAAGTTTCCGAAGTCCGATATTGAGCAAGTGGTGCTGGAACGGGCAACGGGTCAGGGATTGCTGACCGCAGCCGGCGCGGAATGGCGCAAGCAGCGCCGCATGACCGCGCCGATCTTTCGACCCAAAACGGTTGAAGGCATCGCCCCCGTGATGATTGAGGCCGGTCGGGAAGTTGCGACGAAGCTGGCCGCAGAGTCCGGCGATGTCGATGTCCTGCCGCACATGGCGAATGCGACGCTCAAGATCATCGGCTCGACCCTGTTGTCAGGGGATGAGGACGCTCTCGATTTCGACGCGATCTCAGAAATGGTCGATGTGCTTTTGGACCATCTGGGTAAGATCGACTTTCTCGACTTTTTCGACGCCACGCGGACGCTTCCGCGCCCGTGGGGGCGCAAAGGCCGTCGGGCGGTGCGATGGTTGCAGCAGGCGGCGAGTGACGCCGCAAATGCACGGCGATTGTCCGAGCGGGAGGCCTCCGACCTCCTCGCGCTGTTGCTGTCGGCCGTAGACCCTAAGACCGGCGCAGGCCTGACTGAGGAGGAAATCCGCGACAATATCCTCACTTTCATCGGGGCGGGCCATGAAACCACGTCGTTGGCGCTGAGCTGGACGCTGTATCTGCTCGCGCACCATCCCGAATGGCAAGAGCGGCTTTGGGCAGAACGTCACGCGGTCTGCGGGGACGGGCCGGTCCGGCCAGACCAGATCGACGCGCTGCCCTTGCACGCCCAAGTCGTGCAGGAAGCGATGCGCCTATATCCGCCTGTTCCGCTCCTCAACCGGATGGCGTCCGAAGATATTGAGCTTTGCGGGATCGACATGAAGGCGGGCGATGTCGTGGCATTCGCGATCTACGTGCTGCACCGACATGAACATCTTTGGGACAACCCGACAGCGTTCGACCCGACGCGGTTTGCCCCTGAGAGGGAGGCGAACCGCCACCGTTTCCAATACATCCCCTTCTCAGCTGGTCCGCGCATCTGCATCGGTTGGAAATTTGCCATGACCGAGGCCGTCGCGATCTTGTCCGAATTGATGGCGGCGATCCGCGTCGCCCCGATCCCGGGCCGTGATCCCTATCCGCGCGCACGGATCACTCTGCGCCCGGTTGGGGGGATGCCTCTCCACGTCACGCCTCGCACGTAACTGCGCATCTGTGCACATAGGGGCGTCAATTTCCGCTCTTTTATATCATGGTGCGCAGGCGCAAGTATGACGGGAAGGAGCAAGATCATGTCTGTCACTCATCCCAAACTAACCCTCCATAGCCATCCGGTTGTGGGCCATGTCCACCTCAAGGTCTCTGATCTGGATCGGTCGATCGCGTTTTATTCCGGACTGCTCGGGTTTGAGGTCATGCAGAGAATGGGACAACGCGCGGCGTTCTTGGGTGCAGGCGGTTATCACCATCATATCGGTCTGAACACGTGGGAGAGCCTCGGCGCGACGCCGCCCCCTGCCGGGCACACAGGCTTGTTCCATTCCGCCTTCCTGTATCCTGATCGCGCGGCCCTCGGGGCGGTCGTGGCGCGGATCGTCGATGCGGGTATCCCTCTGGATGGGGCGTCCGATCACGGCGTGAGCGAGGCTGTCTATCTTCGCGATCCAGACCAGAACGGGGTCGAGCTCTATGTCGACCGCCCGGCAGATCAATGGCCCCGCAACGCCGATGGCAGCCTCGCTATGGTCAATGCACGCCTCGATGTGGACGCCCTGATCGCCGAAGGCCGCGCTGTCACATAGCTGAATCAGAATCGGTTCAGCGTTGCGCCGATCACGGATGTGTCCCTGTCTGATGATCCGGTGGCCCACGTCTCCCCATCAGGTCGCCGCCCCAAAGATCGGGCCACCCGACCCCGATCCAAACGCGCCCGCGCCGATCCCGGCCGGGCGCGTTGCGCATTTGGCCACCAAAGCGCTGGACGCGGCAAACGGACCTGCTACCGTCGCGCTCCGAAGGAGGATCCGCCAATGGCCACAGGCACCAATATCAAGACCTATTACGATGGCGAATGGCATGACGGCGATGTGCCAATCATGCGCGGCGCGGATCATGGGATGTGGTTGGGATCCAACGTGTTCGACGGGGCCCGACGGGTATATGGGCTGACGCCGGACCTTGCGCTGCACTGTGCGCGGGTCAATGCCTCGGCCAAGGCGCTGATGCTTGCGCCGCATGTGAGCACTGAAGACATGGTCGCGATCGTGCATGAGGGGCTGGCGCTCTATCCTGATGACGCAGCCGTCTATATTCGCCCGATGTATTGGGGGATCGAATGCGGCCTCAGCGCGATCCTGCCCGGCGACGGTCAGCCCGGCTTCGCTGTGGTGCTCGAAGAAATCCCGATGCCTGCCGAGAACTTCTCGGTCCGGGTGACAACGACCCAATTCCGCCGACCGGTCATGGAAAATGCCGTCGTCAACGCCAAGGCCGCTTGTCTTTACCCTAACAACGCCCGGATGCTGGCCGAGGCCCGGTCGCGGGGCTTTGACAATGCGCTGGTGGCCGACGCGATGGGCAATCTAGCCGAAAGCGCAACGGCGAATGTCTTTCTAGTAAAGGACGGCGTGGTGCGGACGCCCATCCCCAACGGCACCTTTTTGGCCGGCATCACCCGCGCCCGCCACATCTCCAATCTGCGCGCGAATGGCGTTGAGGTCCGAGAAGAGGTGCTGAGCTTTGAGGACGCGCGCGACGCGGATGAGATATTCCTGTCCGGTAACATGACCAAGGTCACGCCGGTCACGGCTTTTGATGATGTGAACTACCAGATCGGCTCCATCACCCGTCGCGCGAAAGAGCTGTATTGGGATTGGGCGCGCCAAACCGGTTGATCCCTGCCTCAACGAAAGCAATTGCGCGCTGCGCGCCCGTCCGTCACACTTGGCGGCGGAAGAGGGGGATCCCACAATGCGCAAGTTTCTTGTCATTCTCGACGACAGCCGCGAATGCCTTAATGCGATGCGGTTCGCGGCCATGCGCGCCTCCAATACCGGCGGCGGCGTCGAGGTTCTGTCGATCATTCCCCCAGACGAATTCAACCATTGGATTGGCGTCGGTGAAGTGATGCGTGCGGAGGCCCGCGAACGCATCGAAGTTCATTTTGAAGTCTTCGCCAAATGGATGCGCGACAAGCAAGGCATCGAGCCGGAGCTTGTCATCCGCGAAGGCGATCCCGTAACTGAGATCTTTGCCCAGATCGAAGAAGACCCCGAAGTGGGTGTTTTGGTTCTGGGGGCTGCCACGGACAAGAAAGGCCCCGGCCCCTTGATCACGGCTATGGTAAAAAACGCAGGCAATTTGCCAATTCCGCTGACGATTGTGCCCGGCGACATGAGCAAAGAGCGCCTTGAAGCCATCACCTGAGCCGTCAAGCCCCCTGATTCCATGCGAAAAATCTGAAACGCGGCTCACGTAGGCGCGAGAGCGTTGTCACAAAGCGGATTAAACTGCGACACAATGCTCGCGCGGTCGGGACCGGGCTGAAATATTTGTCGATCACAGTTTTGCGTTCAGCCCTTTCACGTGAGCCGATGAAACACGGCTCTCTGTCCCCATCGCACAGATGCGGTCCGAGTTCTGTGCAGATTTGCAAGAGAAGTCTGGCATGCATCGAACTACGGCGCGTCAAGGGACCGGATCACTCACAGAATGCACAGATATCTGTGAACGACCGCAGGCTTCCCGAATGCCTGCCGCTCCCCCAACTTCCAATCATCGAAACGCGGCACACACCGCAACACACAAATCGCCTCTCAGACAGGGGCACCATCCACACCGCCCCGACGACGGGGCACATGAAAGGAAAAACCATGTTCAAGACATCTCTCATCGCCGCTGCAGCCGTTGCCGCTTCTTTCTCCGCCGCTTCCGCTGACAGCTACATCTCCAACTTCGTGATGGAGCAGGACCGCGACAGCCAGATTGAGCTTGGCACCGTCCGTGCCGCCGGTGACGGCGTCGTCGAAATCTACAGCTTCCACAAAGGTGAGCAGGGCGCTCTTCTGGGCTCCGAGGCCGTGATGGCCGGTGCGAACCTGGATGTCGACATTGATGTCCGTCGCCCCGTCACCGACGTGATCGCAGTCCTGACTGTGGGCGGCGTGGTCGTCGACACCCAGGAAATCGACCTGAACTAAAACACTCCCCCCGGGACGGGTTCCGCCCGCCACTCCTCTCCCTCTCTTGGCGACGGAGCCCGTCCAACAAAACCGTATCAAACACATCAACGCCCTGCCTTCCTCCTGAAACCTCCCGCAGGGCACATGAAAGGAAATACCATGTTCAAGACTTCTCTCATCGCCGCTGCAGCCGTTGCCACTTCTTTCTCCGCCGCTTCCGCTGACAGCTATATCTCCAACTTTGTGGTCGAGCAGGACCGCGACAGCCTGATCGAACTGGGCACCGTGCGTGCTGCAGGTGAAGGCGTGGTCGAAATCTACAACTACCACGGTGGTGAGCTTGGCGCGCTGCTCGGCACTGAGGCCGTGACAGCCGGTGCAAACCTCGACGTAGACGTAAACGTTGTCCGTCCGACGACCGACGCCATCGCCGTGCTGAAAGTCGGCGGCGAAATCGTCGACACGCAAGAAATCGAGTTCAACTAAACTCATCCAAATGTCATCGAAAGGGCCGTCCAACCGGGCGGCCCTTTTGCTTTTTAGAATCTTTCTAAAGTCTTGACTTCCCGTGCGACGATCCGCATATCTGAGGTTCACCAGAAAGGGCTGCCGCATGTTCATTCAAACTGAATCCACCCCAAACCCCGCAACGCTGAAATTCCTGCCGGGCCAGGACGTGCTTGAGGTTGGAACGGCGGACTTTCCGACGGCGGAGGCTGCGGGAAAAAGCCCCCTCGCCCAGCGGATCTTCACCGTTGATGGCGTGACTGGCGTGTTCTTCGGGCTCGATTTTGTGACGGTGACCAAGGCGGACGGTGTCGAATGGGACCACATCAAACCCGCGATCCTTGGCGCAATCATGGAACATTACCAATCCGGCGCCCCGGTGATGGAAGGTGAGCAAGCCTCATCAGGGCATGCCGACCATGATGGTGAAGACGCTGAAATCGTTGGGCAAATCAAAGAATTGCTTGATACACGCGTGCGCCCAGCCGTGGCCCAGGACGGGGGCGACATCACGTTTCACGGGTTCGACCGCGGTATCGTTTATCTGCATATGCAGGGCGCCTGTGCGGGCTGCCCGTCTTCCACCTTGACGTTGAAGATGGGGATCGAAAACCTGCTGCGCCATTATATCCCTGAAGTGGTCGAAGTGCGGCCCGTCGCAGCCTGATCAGACGTCTAAATTGATCCCAAAGCGCCGCTCGAAAGCGGCGCTTTTTTGATGTGGGCTTTCGTGTCAGTGGCGCGGTCGAACGCCGCGTTTGCCAGGCGTGAATTTCCGTCTACATTTGTGCACAGCCAAAGAACCGAGACCATGAAGCCCCAAACGATCCTTGCCTTTGATACGTCAGGTCCGTTCTGTGCCGCTGCCCTGTTGGCCGATGGCAACCTGACCTCGCGCGTTGATGATATGGCGCGGGGACAGGCGGAGCACCTTATCCCCATGCTGGAAGAGGTTCTTCAGTCCAAAGGGCTGCAATGGCAGGATCTTGATGCGATTGCCGTCGGGATCGGACCGGGCAATTTCACCGGGATTCGCATTTCCGTCAGCGCCGCGCGGGGGCTGGCGCTAGCCCTGAACATGCCTGCGATCGGGGTCAGCGGTCTCGACGCGGCACGGTTCGGGCTCAGCAATGTTGTGGCCTGCCTGCCCGCGCCCCGCGGTCAGGCCTATGTCCAGGCGTTTCTTGAGGCGGCGGATGACACACCGACGCTTGTCGATCCAACCCTGAACCAAAGTGCGATCCCGGGGTTCCCGATCCTTCCCGCCAAGGCGGAGCCGCGGTTCTGCGGCGCGGCTGCCGAAGCCGTGGCACAGGCCTATCTCGGGGGCGCCTTTTCTGCGGAGGTCGATATTGCGCCTCAACCTGTTCCGGCGATCGAAGCGGTCGCCCGAATTGCGGCGCAACGTCTAAAGGCCATGTCCGACCACCCGGCCCCCGCCCCGCTTTATATCAAACCCGCCGACGCCGCGCCGTCGCGGGAGGAGCCACCGGTGATCCTGTCATGACGCCCGTTCCGAACCCAAAGTTAACAGCTGAAGGGCTGGCACTTACGCATTCGATGGCGTTTGACGGCAAGGGATGGTCAGAGGCTACGTTCGAGTCCTACCTCAACGATCAACAGACGCTCATCTTTGGGACCGACAGCTGTTTTGCTGTTGTGCGGCTGCTCGCGTCCGAGGCCGAGATCCTGACGCTCGCCACCCGACCGTCAGGACAGGGCAAGGGCCGTGCAACACGGATGCTGCTCGGTGCGTTGGACCAACTTGAAGATGTGGGCGTGGAGGTGGTCTATCTCGATGTGTCCGACCAGAACACCGCCGCCCGGGCGCTTTATGCGAAATGCGGCTTCACCGGATTTGACCTGCGGCACAACTATTATCGCGATGGCACGACGGCGATCTGCATGCGCGCAGACCTCAAACGGTCAAACCCGCCCAAACCGCGGCGCTGAGAGCCCGTTGGCTTGTGCTGACCAAGGGTCATCCCCAAGAATCGGTTGAAACTTTCGCGCCATCATCGCTTAATTCCGCATGATCCGGCTGCAGGTGTTCGCCCGCGCCCAATGATCCGACCTGCGGCACCGCAGGCACTAAACCAACTGGGAGATCAAAATGACCCTCACGAAGAAAATCCTCGGCGCGACGACCGCTCTGGCCTTCATCGCTGGCGCAGCCGTGGCCGATGGCCATTCGGCTGGCCCCGCCATCATCTATGACCTTGGCGGCAAGTTCGACAAATCTTTCAACGAATCCGCCTTCAACGGCGCCCAGCGTTGGGCCGATGAGAATGGCGCGGACTTCGCTGAATTCGAAATTACCTCTGACGCACAGCGTGAGCAGGCGATCCGCCGCTTTGCCGAAGAAGGCCACAGCCCAATCGTGATGGCAGGCTTCTCCTGGGCGACCGCGCTTGATGCCGCATCTCAGGATTACCCGGACACGAAGTTCGCGATCATCGACATGGTTGTCGATCAGCCGAACGTGCGCTCCGTGGTCTTCAACGAACATGAAGGCTCCTACCTCGTCGGTATGCTGGCCGCTCAAGCCTCTGAGACGGACGTTGTGTCCTTTGTCGGCGGCATGGACATCCCGCTGATCCGTCGCTTCGCCTGCGGCTACGCACAAGGCGTTGTTGCCGTGAACCCTGACGCGACCGTCATCGCCAACATGACCGGCACCACGCCGTCCGCTTGGAATGACCCGGTCAAGGGCTCTGAGCTGACGATCTCTCAGATCAGCCAAGGCTCTGACGTTGTGTTCGCTGCTGCTGGCGGCACCGGGATCGGTGTTCTGCAAACGGCCGCCGACGAAGGCATCCTGTCGATCGGCGTGGACGCAAACCAGAACTACCTGCACCCCGGTCAGGTCCTGACCTCCATGCTCAAGCGCGTCGACAACGCTGTCTATGAGGCCTTCGCCGCTGGCGACGACCTTGAGACGGGCTTCAACGTGATGGGCATCGGCAACGAAGGCGTGGGCTACGCGCTGGATGAGTTCAACGCCGAACTGATCTCTGCCGAAATGCAGGACATGGTCGACAACGCAGCCGCCGCGATCACCGCGGGTGAGCTGATGGTGCACGACTACATGTCCGACGAAACCTGCCCGGTTCTTGAATTCTAAGACCGGCTGGTTGACAGTGAAGGGGCCGCGCTGAGGGATCGGCGCGGCCTTTTCAATCGGGGGACTTCAACATGTCAGACGCACTCAACACCTTTTTTGACGCCTGGGGAGAGGCCGACGCAGACAAGCGCGCCTCCATGATCGCAGACAGCGTGGCTGAGGGCGGGCTTTATTCCGATCCACGCTCTGGCGCGCGTTTGGACACACATGGGGCGATTGCCGAATATGTGGGCATGTTCAGCGCCAATGCACCGGGCTGGACTGCGAAGGTGGTGAAGTCGGATAACGTGAACGGGTATGTCCGGGCTATCGTTGCGTTTGGCGGCAAGGGCCCGGACGGCAACGAAATGGTCCAGCACGGGACTTACTTTGCAGATGCTGGCGCGGATGGGAAACTGACCCTGATTGCTGGTTTCGTGGGGCTGGGAAGTATTGAATGAACGAACAGGCACCGGCGATTGAGCTGAAAGGCATTTCCAAGGCCTTCGGCCCGGTTCAGGCCAACAAAGACATCTCGATCCGGGTGATGCCCGGCACGATCCACGGGATCATCGGTGAGAATGGCGCGGGCAAATCAACGCTCATGTCGATCCTTTATGGCTTCTACAAGGCCGACGCGGGGGAGATCTTCATCGGTGGTCAGAAGACCGCGATCCCGGATTCACAGGCCGCCATCGCCGCCGGGATCGGCATGGTCTTTCAGCACTTCAAACTGGTGCAGAACTTTACCGTGCTTGAGAATGTCGTGCTCGGCGCAGAGGACGGCGCTCTGCTCAAACCGTCGCTGCGCAAAGCCCGCAAGCAGTTGAAATCGCTGGCTGAAGAATACGAACTGAACGTTGATCCGGACGCAGTGATCGACGACATTGGTGTCGGCATGCAGCAGCGGGTTGAGATCCTCAAGGCGCTCTACCGGCAGGCCGATATCCTGATCCTTGATGAACCGACCGGTGTGCTCACGCCCGCTGAGGCTGACCAGCTGTTCCGCATCCTTGGGCGTCTGCGGGAAGAAGGCAAAACCATCATCCTGATCACCCACAAACTGCGCGAGATCATGGAGATCACCGATACTGTGTCGGTCATGCGCCGCGGTGAGATGACAGCGACGGTCAAAACCGCTGACACGTCCCCACCGGAACTGGCAGAGCTCATGGTCGGTCGCAAAGTCCTGCTGCGGGTCGACAAGACCCCGGCACAGCCGGGCGACGTCATCCTCGATGTGCAGAACCTCAACGTGACCGACAGCAAGGGCGTGCACCGCGTCAAGGATGTGAGTTTCAACGTCCGCGCCGGGGAAATCCTCGGCATTGCAGGGGTTGCAGGCAATGGTCAGTCCGAACTTCTCGAAGTGCTCGGCGGATATGAGGTTGCGACCGGTAAGATCCTGATGAATGGCGAAGAAATTGACCTGACCGGCACGGAAAGCGACGGCGAAAGCCGCCGCCTGCGCGGCATCGCCCATGTGCCGGAAGATCGGCAGCGTGAAGGTCTGATCATGGATTTCGCCGCGTGGGAAAACACAGCGTTCGGCTACCACAAGGATGACAAATACCGCGCCGGTCTGTTCATGGATCAGGGCGCGATCAAGCGCGACACGCAAGAAAAGATGGACCGGTTCGACGTCCGCCCGCCCAACCCGCAGCTTGCCGCCAAGTCGTTCTCAGGCGGCAATCAGCAGAAAATCGTGCTGGCGCGTGAGATTGAACGCAACCCGGACCTTCTGCTGATCGGTCAGCCCACACGCGGGGTCGATATCGGTGCCATCGAATTCATCCACCAGCAGATCGTGGCATTGCGCGATCAGGGCAAGGCAATCCTTTTGGTGTCTGTCGAACTCGACGAAATCCTCGGCCTCTCTGACCGCATCGCGGTGATGTTCGACGGCCAGATCATGGGCGAACGCCTGCCGAGCGAGACCGACGAGAAAGAGCTTGGCCTGCTGATGGCCGGCATCACCGACACGGACAAACCGCATACGGTGCAAGAAATCGAAGCCAACCTCGCCCATGCCGGCGGGGACGCGAGCAAGGAGGCTTAAGGGATGGAATTGCCAAAGTGGGCCGACGTCGTCCTGATCCCCGTGATCTCTTTGCTGCTGGCTGCGATCATCTCTGCCATCGTGTTTGTGGGGATTGGGCAGGACCCGGTCGAAGCTCTGATGCTGATGGTGAATGGCGCCTTCGGATCGTCGAACTTCACCGGCTACACGCTGTTTTACGCAACCAACTTTGTTTTCACCGGTTTGGCCGTTGCGGTCGCGTTTCACGCGGCTTTGTTCAACATCGGCGGTGAGGGACAGGTGCTGGTCGGCGGCCTTGGGGCGGCGCTGGCCTGCCTCTTTATCCCCTTCCCGCACTGGACCCTCGCCCTCATTGGCGGGTCGATCGCAGCGATGACCTTCGGCGCGCTTTGGATCGCGATACCCGCTTACCTGCAAGCACGGCGTGGCAGCCACATCGTGATCACGACGATCATGTTCAACTTCATGGCCTCTGGCCTTCTGGTGTTTCTGCTGGGCGGGGCCCTGAAGCCCGATGGGCAGATGCAGACGGCAACCGCGCTCTTTCCGGAGCCGACGAACCTTCCCCTTCTGGAAGAGGTGTTTGCTGGCATCGGCATCACTGCGTTCGAGGATTCCCCGGCCAATATCACCATCCTGCTCGCGCTGGCAGCCTGCGTGTTCGTCTGGGCGCTGATCTGGCGCACCCGCTTCGGGTATGAGCTGCGCAGCTTCGGCAAATCGGAATCGGCGGCCAAATATGCAGGCATCGACCCGATCAAGATCACCATGTTTGCGCTGCTGATCTCTGGCGCGCTGGCGGGGTTGATGGCTGTGAACAACACGATGGGCACGCTCCAGCCGCAGCTTGTGGACAACGCCTCGGGCGGTGCGGGCTTTATCGGCATCGCTGTGGCCTTGATGGGCCGCAACCATCCTGTGGGCATCGCAATCGCCGCCCTGCTCTTCGGCGCGCTATTCCAAGGCGGCGCTGAACTGGCGGCAGCCACAGGCATCCCGGTGCAGATGGTGGTGGTCATTCAGGCGCTTGTCATCATGTTCACCGGCGCGCTCGATAATATGGTGCGGCGTCCGCTCGTGGGCCTGTTCCGCAAGACGGGGGCATAAGCGATGGATTTCTTTACGATCGTTCAGCTTGGCGACGCCTCCATCCGCATGGCAATCCCGCTGCTACTGGCCTGCCTTGCGGGCCTGTTCTCTGAGCGTGCGGGCATCTTTGACATCGGGCTTGAGGGCAAGATGCTGGCGGCCGCGTTCCTGTCCGCCGCCGTGTCCGTCCACTTCGCGTTCAACCCGCTGGGGGGCTATGTGGATATGGAGGTCTGCGACGCCCGCAACGTTTGCCAGATGGTCCCCACCGCGCAGCACCCGATCCCGCCTGTACTGCTCGGCCTCTTGTCCGGCATCGCGATTTCGGTCGCCCTGTCGATTGTCCATGGCGTGGCGTCGATCACATTCCACGGCAATCAGCTGATCTCAGGCGTGGCGATCAACTTCCTCGCCGCTGGCCTCACCGTCGTGATCGCGCAGGGCTGGTTCGCCCAAGGCGGGCGCACGCCGTCGCTTTCGGGGCGCGATGAATTCGGCCAAGCGCTCACTGGCGCGCGGTTTGAGGGGTTGAACTTCCCCGGCGCGTTGGAACGCATCCGCGACATCCGCCAATCGTCACCGGGAATGCAGTTCTATTCAGAGCTCGTCTCAGGCCATTCGATCCTTGTCTATGCGGCGTTCCTGATCGTGCCGCTGACCTGGTGGATCCTGTTCCGAACCCGCTTCGGACTGCGTCTTCGGGCCGTGGGGGAAAACCCCGCCGCCGTCGACACCGCTGGCGTCAGCGTCATTTGGCTGCGTTATTCCGCTGTCGTGATCTGCGGCGTGCTCTGCGGTATCGCAGGCGCATATCTGTCGACCGCGGTGCAAGCGGGCTTCACCAAGGACATGACGGCCAACCGGGGCTTCATCGCGCTCGCCGCCCTCATCTTTGCCAAGTGGAAACCCTGGCCTGCGCTCTGGACCTGTCTGCTCTTCGGGTTCTTCTTCGCGCTCGACAACCGTTTCCAAAACATCAGTGTCGATCTGATCTGGGCACTGGCAGTTCTTGTCGGCCTTGCAGCGGTGCTGATCGCCTATGTCGCCCGGAAAGAGCTGGTCGATAAACTGGTGCTTGGCGGGTTGGCTGTCGTGTTTCTCGCCCTCGCGTTGACCGCATGGCTTGTCGAAGGTTCGGCTGAGGGGATGACGATGGGCGCGGCGCTCTGGGAAAGCGTTCGCATTCCAAGCCAGCTGATCCAGTCCCTGCCCTACATCCTCGTTGTGGTGGTGTTGGCGGGCTTCGTCGGCAAGGCCATCCCACCGCGCGCAGGGGGGCAGCCCTATGTCAAGGAACGCTGAGTATCTGGCGGAGAAGATCCGAGAGATTGCCGGGCCAGCGCCGGTTCGCATCGGGCTGATCCTCGGCTCAGGGCTTGGTCATATCGCGGGCGCCGTCGAAGGCGTCGCGATTCCCTATGACGAGCTGGACGGCTTTCCCCATGCGGGCGTCTCCGGCCACGTCCCGCAACTGGTGATCGGCAATCTTGAGGGCGTGCGCGTCGCCGTTTTTGGCGGACGCGCGCATTACTACGAAAGCGGGCGCGGCGACGCGATGCGGTTGCCGCTTGAGGTGCTGAAGGCACTGGGCGGTGAGGTCATGCTGGCCACCAACGCCGCTGGCTCAATGGTGCCTGAGATGCCGACCGGGTCAATCATGTGCCTCTCTGATCACATCAACTTCTCCGGTCTCAACCCGCTGATCGGAGAACAGACCGACGCCCGCTTTGTGCCCATGAAAGACGCCTACGACCCCGATCTACGGACTACGCTGCACGACGCGGCGACCAAGGCAGAGGTCGACATGTATGACGGCGTCTATGCCTGGTATTCTGGCCCGTCCTTTGAAACTCCGGCAGAGATCAAGGCGATCCGAACGCTGGGGGCCGACGCGGTGGGTATGTCCACAGTGCCCGAAGTGATCCTTGGCCGCTTCCTCGGCCTGCGCTGCGCGGCCATCTCGGCCATCACCAATATGGCAGCGGGCATGAGTGATGAGAACATCAGCCACAGTCACACCAAAGCCATGGCGCCTTTGGGGGCGGCCAAGCTGGAGAAAGTGCTCCGCGCCGCCTTGCCCAAAATCTGACCTGAAATCGGGGCCTCCGGCCTCACGAAGAGACATCGCTGGTCTTATGCGGTGCAGCATTTTGGCCGTTGAATGCATTCCGAGGCGGGCGTAAGGAAAGCCATGCAAGTGTTCCTCCCCATCGCCGAGGTTTCGGTCAATGCGTTCCTGTTGTTGGGACTTGGGGGAGCGGTCGGCGTTCTGTCGGGGATGTTCGGTGTCGGCGGCGGGTTCCTGATGACGCCGCTTCTGTTTTTTATCGGCATTCCGCCCGCTGTGGCCGTAGCGACTGAGGCAAATCAGATTGTCGCCTCGTCCTTCTCGGGTGTCTTGGCGCATCTCAGGCGCAAGACGGTCGACCTCAAGATGGGAACAGTGCTGCTGATCGGCGGCCTTGTGGGCGCGGCGCTCGGTGTGGTGCTTTTCAATTACCTCAAATCGCTGGGTCAGGTCGATCTGCTGGTGCGGCTGTGCTACGTCGTCTTCCTCGGCGTGATCGGCGGGCTGATGTTCCTAGAAAGCCTGCGCGCGATCCGTCGCTCCAAACGGCCCAATGCAGGCCCGCCTCCGCGGCGCAAACATGGCCTCGTCCATGCGCTGCCCCTGAAGATGAAATTCCGGGTGTCAGGGCTCTATATCTCGGTCATTCCGCCGCTCCTGGTGGGTCTCAGCGTGGGGGTTCTGGCGGCGATCATGGGCGTTGGCGGCGGGTTCATCATGGTGCCCGCGATGATCTACCTGCTGGGGATGCCTACGAAGGTGGTGGTCGGCACCTCGCTCTTCCAGATCATTTTCGTGACCGCATTCACCACCCTGCTGCACGCCACGACAAACTACACGGTCGATATCGTCCTTGCAGTTCTGCTGCTGGTGGGGGGCGTGATTGGCGCTCAGATCGGGACGCAGATCGGTGTGCGGATGAAGGCGGAACAGCTGCGCATCCTGCTGGCGCTGATGGTGCTGGCGGTCTGCGGCAAGCTCGCGCTTGATCTGTTGCTCACCCCGGCGGAGCTGTACTCGCTCGGCGATCCTGGGGGCCATTGATGCGCCTGATCCTCGCCCTCCTGTTGCTTATGGCGCTGCCCCTCTCGGCCGAAGAAATCGTCCTGGGTCTCGACCGGGATGAGGTCGCCATCACCACCGATTTCAACGGCTCGGACGTGACCATCTACGGCGCGGTCAAACGGGACCGCCCGACCCCGGATGCGGGCCCGCTGGCAGTGATCATCACTCTCGCCGGCCCGTCCGAGCCTGTCACGGTGCGCCGGAAGGAGCGGATGTTCGGCATCTGGGTCAACACCGACGCGGTGGATGTGGACGCCGCCCCATCTTTCTACGCCGTGGCCACCTCTGCGCCGCTCAGCGAAAGCCTGTTGGCGGTTGAGGACCTGCGCTACGGTATCTCCATCCCACGCGTGATCCGCTCGGTCGGCGCACCCGACACGATCACCGACGCGCCGAGCTTTTCGGACGCGCTGATCCGCATCCGGGCGGGCACAGGGCTCTATCAGGTGCTCGAAAACGGGATCGATCTGGAGCAGGAGACGCTCTTTCGCGGTCAAATCACCCTGCCCGCCGCGCTGACGGAAGGCGACTATGTCGCCCGCATCTACCTCACCCGCGATGGCAGGGTCATCGATCAGTACGAGACGTCAATTGCGGTGTTCAAGGCGGGGCTGGAACGCTGGCTTTTCGATCTGTCGCGCAATCAGCCATTGATCTATGGCCTCATGTCGCTGGCAATCGCGATTTCTGCAGGTTGGCTTGCCTCAGCCGCGTTCCGGATCTTCCGGCGCTAGCCCGCTTTAGACACTCACACCAATTTCTGATCTGATCGGCGGAGGCGGATGCTCAGCCGCGTCCGATATGGGGCATGGTTGTCGCCATGATCATCATGCTTTGCACATTGGCCTCCGGCGGCAGGCTCGCCATGGAAAAGACAGCGCGCGCCACATCCTCCACCGCCATGCTGGGCAGCGGATCGAGGCCTTGGGCGGCGCGCGTTTTCTCAAGGTCCTTGACCAAATCGGTGCGCGCGTTGCCGATATCGATCTGGCCGCAGGCGATGCCAAAGGCCCGCCCATCGAGCGACAAGGTCTTCGTCAGCCCGCTGACCCCGTGTTTGGTTGTCGTATAGCAGGTCGAGCCTTCGCGCGGCGTGTGGGCCGAGATAGAGCCGTTGTTGATGATCCGTCCGCCCTGCGGATCCTGCGCCCGCATCCGGGCAAAGGCAGCACGGGCGCAAAGGAACATGCCCGTGAGGTTCACGTCGACCACCGCCTGCCAATCCGCAAGGCTGATCTGATCGATCGTTGTCTGTGGGCCAAACATACCCGCATTGTTGAAAAGCACATCGATATGGCCGAAGCGGTCGAAGGCGGCCTCCACCTGCTCCTCGTCCGTCACATCGCACGGCAGCGGAACAGCGTTCTCATGGGTCAGTTCGGCCAGAGCTTCCGCCCGGCGGGCGATCAGGCCGACCTCCCAGCCCTCGCTCAGGAAATGCTCCGCTGTAACGCGCCCAATGCCAGAGCTTGCCCCGGTGATGATGATCCGTTTCATGCCGTGTCCTCTGTCGTTTCTTCAAGCGCGAGGGGCGCGGGGGGCAACTTCAAGTCATCGGTGCGCAACGCACCTGTGGGCTTTGCCAACCGGTTGCGGACCACCCAGCAGAGCCGGTTTTCGGCCCGGGTGATCGCCACATAAGCCAACCGTTTCCATAAGGGCTGCCCCGCCTCAACCCGCCCCATGCGGGAGGCGGCGTAGATGTCCGGCGCGAAGACCTGCACCGTGTCCCATTGGGAGCCTTGCGCCTTATGAATCGTGACCGCCGCCCCATGCAGGAACGTGGCACCCATGCGCGCGGCGAAGGGGATAAACGGCTCTTCATCGCCTTCATGTTCGATCTTGACGATGCTGGCCGCAGACAGTTGCGGATCCTCCGCCCCCATCACGTGCAACCGGCTGAAGCCCGGTTTGCGGCCCGGCCCCAGATAGATCACCTGCGCCCCTTTGATGAGGCCCCGCGCCTCAAGATCGAGGCGCTTTTTACGGTGTTTCATCGGCAGTTCGATGCCGTCACAAATGAGCGGCTCCCCCTCAAGCAGCTCATCCTCCGGCGCGCCGAACGCCGTGCGGAAGGCGTGGATGAGTTTGATCCGCGTCGCATTGCGCCACACCAGACAGGGGGACCGCGCCATCAGATCGCTTTCCACCCGCTGGGCCATCACAACACGGTCGTCGCGTTCTGACGCCTCCCGGACGAGGCTTTCGAACCTGTAGAAATCAACGTCGGGATCGGCCAACGCATGGGCGAGATCAAGGATCGGGTTGTCCGCTGTTTGTCGGTGCACCCGGCTGAGTTCCAGCTTGCGGGGGGCGGGCAATGTGTCGAACACCATCTGCCCGCCTTCGGCCTTTACGGGCGGCAATTGCGCGGGATCGCCAAACAGGACGAGGGTCGGGAAAATCTCTTGCAGGTCTTCGAATTGCTTGGCGTCGAGCATGGAGCTTTCATCGACAAACCCGATATCCAGCGGGTCTTCGCGACGCTTCCAGCCGGTGATGAAATCCGATCCCCGCAGCCCCGCCGCCGCCAATGCGGCCGGGATCGATGAATTCTTCTGGTAGCTGTCATACGCGCGGTCGAGGGCGACATCGGTCAGCCCCTCAATCTCTGGCTTGTCGCCTTGGCCCGCCAGCCATTCGGCGACTTTTTCATATTCCGGATCATAAACCGGCGTGTAGAGGATCCGGTGGATCGTGGTGGCCGGCACGCCGCGCGTCCGCAGCACGGACGCCGCTTTGTTGGTGGGTGCGAGGATCGCCAGCGTCCGCTGATCGCGTTTGCGCCGTCCTTCCCAATCGCCGGACACGACATTGACGCCGGCCTCTTTCAGCGTCTTGTAAAGCTCCGCCAAAAGCAGCGTCTTGCCGCTGCCCGCCTTGCCCAGGACCGCCAGCACCGATCCGTCCGGATCGTCCTCCGGTGGCAGCGTCGTGCCTTCAAGCAGATCGATCCCTGCGCCACCCAGCGCATCGGCGATCTGATCCCAGGCGTCGGCCTGATCGTCTGAAAGGGCAAGAGCGGTCGTTGACATGGCCGGACCCTACCGCCTGTGCTGCGGAGGGGCCAGCGCCGCCCTGCATCAGGCCGCCCGAATATCGAGTTTGTTGGGTTTGTGGCCAAACGCCCGGGCATACCAATGCTCTGACAACGCCGAAGACACACCCGCGCGCAGCAAAATCTTCCCGCGGTCGAGCGGATCGAACGTCCACAAGCCAACGCTGATCCGGTCGCGCCCCACGCCAGAGGATCCGAGCACATCAGGGTTGGTGCCGATCATGCGGTAGATCCTGACCATCCGGGCGTCAAAGACGCCGATACATTGCGCCACGCCGAACCCGCGCCCGATCTCAGCGCCCCCCAGAACAAGCGCTGCGGCGACACGGCTGTCCGCGCCGGGGGCAAGGCAGAACCGGGTGCTTTCCCAGATATGTGGACTTTGAATAGGCTCACCATCCAGCAGCTCACTGAAATGGTCGTTGACCATCGTCGGGCCCATTGTGGGCAGGAACCGCATGGATCCGCCATGCCGCCCATCGGGCCTTTGCCAGATCACGTAGAGCGGGTCACAGGCGTCATATTCGTCGCGCTCGTATCCCTGAGCATCAACCTCCACGTCCCACTTCAAACGATCCCGAAACTGGGTCGCGCGGTCGCGGAACATCGTGTCCGCCAGCTTTGGGTAATGGTCGAGTTCTGATCCGTAAATGTATCGCAGCATAGGGGCCTCCATCCGTATGATGGAAACCCTAGGCCGGTACCGTTAAATCCTGGTGCGCAGAGCGCGCGGTGGGTGTTGCGCGGCCCCTGTGTTTAGCTATTCAGCCGCCTGTATTTCTTGCGCCCAAGGGTGGTCGCTCGGGGCGTTGCGCACTGTTCCTCCCATGATGATCAATCCCTCTGAGACAGCGCGGGCCACGGCGTGCATTGTGTTGGACGCCCCCAGCTTGAATCGCGCGCTTTCGACATAGGCCCGGAGCGTGTGTTCCGAGATCGATAACATCTGCGCCACCTGCCCGCGCGAATAGCCCACGGCGAGGTAAGTCAGAACATCGACCTCCCGACCCGAAAGCGGTTTGACAGGTTCAGGCAGACGGTTGGTTTCAAGTTCAAGCGCCTTTTGGTTGAAGGCGTGGGCGCAGAGGATCAGGTCGCGGCGATGCTTTTCGGTGAAGTCTGCCCAAGTGGCATCGTCTGTATTGTGAGAGAGCGAGAACAGCGCAAACTGACCGCTCGGGCCACGCACGGGGATCGAATAACCTTGATTGCCGACGCCGTATTCGATCGCTTCCGCGCGAAAGGCCTGCGCGGCCTTCGACGACCAATCCAGCTCTTTCCAATCGACCGGATGGAACCGCGAGAAACAGCCGATGATGACCGGGTCAATTCGAACGTAATCGTTTTGGACGTAACGGGTCACCCATTCCAGCGTATAGGTCCCGCAGCCGTATTGGGCCCCGTCCGCCGAGACCCAATGATATCCAAGATGTGCTACATCGTAGTAGTCTCGCAGCGCCTCGCTGCAGGTCTGCAATCCGCCCCGATCAGTGGCTTGATCGAGTGTCGCCAAGTGTTGCCGAAGTTTGGCTTCCATTCACATTCGCCGCGCGCGGCGTCCCTTCCAACAGAGACGCAATCTCTGCCTGCGCGATGGTCGATGTGATGTCCAGTTGGTGCGCCAGCAAGGGCAATCCGTTTTGGTCAGCAAAGACACGCAGGTCCGATAATACGTCAATGATCCATTTCTGTCCCATGTGTCACCCTCTGTCTGATCCGTTAATGAATGGTTAACGCCAGTATAGCGTGAGTTAATTTTCTCGCGCCACTCGCTGAATTGGCCCCACCATTTATGGGGGGTGCGGACCACGCTAAGTGTCAGAAAAAGAAAAGGGCGCCCCGGATTTGTCCGACGCGCCCCCTCTATTAAACAACCTTAAGTTGCCCTTACCTTAGCCTTTCGCCTCAATCACGTCTTCCAGCGTCCGCAGCCCTGTCTTGGGCGATTGGACGAGGACGGACATGTTCCCCGGCTTGTGCTCATTGCGGTACATCTTGGTGTGCGCGTCGGGCAGTTGATCCCACGGGAAGACCTCGGACATGCAAGGATCCAGTCGACGTTCCAGCATCAGATTGTTGGCCGCAGAGGCCTGCTTGAGATGGGCGAAGTGGCTGCCCTGAAGACGCTTCTGGTGCATCCACATGTAGCGCACGTCAAAGGTGCAGTTGAATCCTGTGGTGCCCGCACAGATCACAACCATGCCACCCTTCTTGCAGACAAGCGTGGAGACCGGGAAAGTGCTCTCGCCCGGGTGCTCAAACACCATGTCTACGTTGTTGCCCTTGCCGGTGATGTCCCAGATCGCCTTGCCGAACTTGCGCGCCTCGGCGAACCATTCCTTGTATTCCGGCGTGTTCACCGTGGGCAGCTGGCCCCAGCAGTTGAAATCCTTGCGGTTGATGACGCCCTTGGCGCCCAGCCCCATGACAAAGTCGCGCTTGTCCTCGTCCGAAATCACGCCAATCGCATTGGCACCCGCCGTGTTGATCAGCTGGATCGCGTAGGACCCCAAACCGCCAGACGCGCCCCAGACCAGCACGTTCTGCCCGGGCTTGAGGTCGTGGGGCTCATGCCCGAACAGCATCCGGTAGGCCGTGGCCAGCGTGAGCGTGTAGCACGCGCTTTCTTCCCAGGTCAGGTGCTTGGGCCGCGGCATCAGCTGCTGCGCCTGCACGTTGGTGAACTGCGCAAACGACCCGTCCGGCGTCTCATATCCCCAGATCCGCTGGGAGGTTGAGAACATCGGATCACCGCCGTTGCAGTGTTCATCATCGCCGTCGTCCTGATTGCAATGCACCACGACTTCGTCGC
>JBCBCS010000024.1:0-24760 GCA_038530475.1 Pseudomonadota bacterium | reverse complement strand
GTCGACCCTTCAAGCCAGTGCTGCGACCGCCGGATTACGCAGCCTGCAGATGCGCACAACGTTCGATGGCTGGTTTGAAGCCTATCTGGCATTCCCGCTCGGGATCACGCTTCTCACCGATTTCGATACCGCACCTGAGGCGCAGGTTGCCCGGCTGACAGAGGAGGCAGTCGCATTTCTTGCGACACTGCCGGAAACTGTACTGCCCGTGGCCAGTCGGGATGCTTTGACGGCCTTCCTGCGGTCTTTGCCCACGCCCCGTGGCACGGCGCAACTTCAATTGAGCGCGGATCCGGTGATAGGGGTCGCGCGGGTGTCCCCTTTCATGCTGTCGTCCGACCCACAATCGGCATTGCAAGCAGCGCTGGACGGGGTCACGCTTCTGTTTACGTGGGCGCCTGACACATGAGGCTTCTGGCGCTTCTGATGGCTCTTTGGGCCGCGCCGGTCGCCGCGTGGGATCGCATGTTACGCAGCGATTGTCAGGTTGCGTTTGAGGCGTTTGCCGGGTTGATGGGGGGCTTCAGCGATCTCGAATTGGGCCAAACGCTCGTTGGGATTACGGTTACGGCCGACGGCTGGTGCGATATGAAAAGCGGTGGGCCGGGCATGGAAAACGCCCGGTTCGACAGGCTGCAATGGCGCGCCGAAGAGATCTCTCGCTGGACCCGTGACGGCATACCGCCTTTGGCTCTTGATCTGCGGCTCACTGGTCTTGATCCGGATGAGATTGAGGGAACTGCGCCGACCAACCGACCGCCGCTGACCTTTGAGGCCACCCTGCGCCAGATCCCCGAGGCCGGACAGGTCATCGCCGAACGTGTCGCGCTTTTCAATGAGGCGGGTGACAGCGTGTCAATGTCCGGTGTGTTTGAGCGGGTCTTTTTGTCGTCGCAATCGATGATGCAAGTCAGCGTCGGCTCCGTGGCGTTCAAGGCGGGGGTGTTCGTGATCACGTTCGATGGACGGACGGAGAACCCGTTTGGCGTCATCCTCGATGCGGAGTTGAGGGGCCAACCTGACGCGCTGCGGCAGCAGGCTTTCGATTTTGTGACGCGCTTGCCATCCGGGGTGGTCAGCAATGCTGCGCGGGCTGAACTGACGGCCTTTGCCGGGGATTTGCCCGGCCCCGAAGGCACATTGGAGGTTCTGGTCAATTCAGAGCGTGGCCTCGGGATTATGCAGATTGGAATGGCGGCCTACGCCGATGTTGCCGCCCTCTTTGCCGATGAGGACGACAGCGCCTATCTTGAAATACTGCTGGACGGGCTGACGATCGACGCCGATTGGTCCCCGGCCGAGCCGATCGCTGATTGAGGATGTGACAGACATGGCTGAGCGCCCCGTAAACCCGGTTTTGAAACAGATCCTCGATTTCGGGCCCCCGATTGCCTTTTTCCTGATCTACCGCAGGATCAAGGATGAGACCTATGTGGTGGGCGGTGTAGAATACGAAGGGTTCATTGCAGCGTCGGTGCTGTTCATCCCGATCTTGCTTATGGCGATGGGCACGCTTGCTATTTTGAGCCGAAAAATCAGCCGAATTCATATCTTTACGCTCTTCATGGTGTTGCTGTTCGGCGGGTTGACCGTGTGGTTCAACGACGAGCGGTTCTTCAAGATGAAGACGTCTTTGGTCTATGGGACCATCGCGCTCTTGCTGATCATCGGACTGGTCCAAGGGAAATCCTACGTCAAAAGCCTTTTGGGCGATTATCTGGATATGCAGGATGAGGGGTGGATCAAATTTGCCCAAGGAATCGCGGCCATCAACATTCTTCTCGCAGCGATCAATGAGTTTGTCTGGCGGACGATGACAACCGAGACTTGGGTCACGATTGAGACTTTCGCCATTCCGGGACTTTCGGTTGTCCTCACGATCGCTTTGATCTTCTCGCTTCAGAAGTATGTGATCGAGCTTCCGAACGAGGCCGAAGATGACCAGTCATCGGTGTAGCCGAGCTGGGAACTGCTTTGCAGAACGGAGTGACGGATTGAAGGCGAAGCCGAGCAATACAATCTGAAACGGATTCAATGTCGATGCGGGCACATCAGGGACGGAGTCACGCCGTCTCTTTCAGTGCTCGGATACAATTGAGCCCGGTCGTGGACAGCTGATCATCGAACTTCACACCGGCCATTTGGCCCACCTGCCACACGACCGTCGCACGGGTCTGGCCGACGGCATAATCGATCATCATTCGGTCGCCCTTTTGGAGCCACGGATTGCCCAGCAGGCACGCCCCGCCCACGCTGATGTTGCAAATTGTGCTCGAATACATCTCAGGCCCTTGCCGCAGGACAACGGGATAATTTGTGGAAAATCGGGGCGCGCGTACAGACATAAGAACCTCGTTTGCCCCCAGATCAGGGCTAACGGGTATGTCTGAAGAAAGCGTTACTGACGCTTGGAAAAGAGCTGGTCCTGAGCGCTCTTGTCCTTCCTGAAATCGCCTCTTTTTTCAGCATGAACCGCGCGCCCGCGTTGAACAGCGGGCCGGGCGGATACGGTATCGAGCCAGCGGGCGAGGTTGGGTTTGTCGTCGAGCGTTTGCTGCTGCCCCTCCCAAAGCGATGCCCACCCCCAGATCGACATGTCGGCAATCGAATAGAAATCGCCCGCCACGAATTCATGCTTGGCCAGTTGCCGGTCGAGCACGCCATAAAGCCGCGCGACCTCATTGCGGTAGCGGTCCTTGGCGTAGGGCAGATCGTTCGGTGGGTCCATCGCCGGCGCGTATTTGAGAAAGTGATGCGCCTGTCCGGCCATCGGGCCCAAGCCGCCCATCTGCCACATCAGCCATTGATCCACGGCAATCCGGTCCCGCTCCGTCGGACCGGTGAATTTGCCGGTCTTGCGGGCGAGGTATTGCAAGATCGCCCCGCTCTCAAAGATTGAAATAGGCGCACCGTCCGGCCCGTCCGCGTCAACAATGGCGGGCATCCTGTTGTTGGGCGAGATCGCCAGAAACTCAGGCTTGAACTGGTCGCCTGCGCCGATGTTGACCAGATTAACGTTGTAGGGCAGCTCCATCTCCTCCAGCGCGATAGTGGCTTTCCAGCCATTGGGCGTGGGCCAGAAATAGAGTTCGATGGGCGCTTGAGTCATGTGGCTCTCCTTTGATCCCGGACCATGGCAGGGCACGGACAGGCCGCCAAGGGGTGTTGACGGCCTCGTGAGGCAAGCGTATTCGGAAAGAAGTGGCGATTTGTTACCGGATTGCGGGCCACTATAATCTCACCGCTAAAAGGGACCGGGTGAACCCCGATGCCTTCCGGTGTCGGGGTTTTTGCTTGGAAAGGGGCAGAACATGGGCACGCGAGATTGGAAAAAGCGCACCCGCGCGGTGCACAGTGGCACGCGCCGGTCGCAATACGGCGAAGTGAGCGAGGCGGTCTTTCTGACCCAGGGCTTCGTTTACCCCACCGCAGAGGCCGCCGAGGCGCGGTTTGAGACATTGGGCGAGGATGAGTTCATCTATGCCCGCTACGGCAACCCAACCGTGCGGATGTTCGAAGACCGTATGGCTGAATTGCTGGGCTATGAAGATGCGTTTGCCTGTGCGTCAGGCATGTCGGCGGTATCGGGCGCACTGACGGCTTTGTGCAAGGCAGGCGATCACGTGGTGTCGAGCCGGGCTCTGTTCGGGTCGTGTCTTTACGTGCTCGAAGACATTCTTGCGCGGTTCGGGGTTGAAGTCACCTTTGTCGATGGGACCGACAACGCCGCGTGGGATGCGGCGATCCGGGACGACACGCGGCTGGTGTTCCTCGAAAGCATCTCAAACCCGACGCTTGAGGTGGTGGATTTGCGGCACGTCGTGGCCCGCGCCCATGCCGTAGGCGCGTTGGTGCTGGTCGATGATGCGATGGCGACGCCGATTTATTCCTATGCGGCGGAATGCGAGGCCGACATTGCGATTGTGTCCACGACCAAACATGTGGACGGGCAGGGGCGGATGCTGGGTGGTGTGATCGCAGGGAACCGTGATTTGATCCGGGGCCCGATTGAGGCCTACATGAAGCATACCGGCGGGGCGATGAACCCGTTTGCGGCGTGGACGCATCTCAAATCATTGGAAACGCTGGATTTGCGGGTGCGGCAGCAGTCGCAGACGGCGATGGCTCTGGCGGTGGCGTTGTCTGGGCATCGCAACGTGTCCTGGGTGCGCTACCCGACCCACGATGCCCACCCGCAATCAGAGCTCGCCCGGTCGCAATGCGAAACCGGAGGCACCGTGCTTGCGATTGAGATCAAGGGTGGTAAATCGGCCTGCTTCAAGGTGCTGAACGCATTGGAGCTTTGGACGATTTCGAACAATTTCGCCGATGCGAAGTCGATCGTCACCCATCCCGCAACGACCACGCACCAGCGTCTGCCGCAGGATCAGAAGGACGCGCTGGGCATTTCCGGCGGGATGGTGCGCTTGTCGGCGGGGCTGGAGGATGCGGGCGATCTGATCGACGATCTTGTCGCAGCGCTGGATTCGGTCTGATGGTTGTGCGAGAGCGTGCGCCCGCCGATACGGCAGCGCTGGCTGATGTATTCTTCCGCGCTGTGCGAGACGGGGCCGCCCCGGCCTATTCGAATGCTGAACGTGCGGCCTGGGCGCCGGAGCGCCCGGATGAGGCTGCGTGGGCGGCGCGGCTCGACGGTCTGGTCACGCTGGTGGACGAGGATGCGGATGGCTGTGTGTCGGGGTTCATGTCGCTGCGGATGTCGGACGGCTACCTCGATCTGGCATTCGTGCGCCCCGAAGCGCGCGGCACCGGCGTCGCAAGCAGGCTCTATGCCGTGCTTGAGAACCGCGCCCGTGTTGCGGGGCTAACGCGGCTCTGGTCGCACGCAAGTCACCTCGCCAAGCCGTTTCTGGCCCGGCAAGGCTGGGAGGTTCAGACGTCCAACACCATAGAGCGCCGGGGCGTGACCCTGCAGAATTGGATGATGGAGAAACGCCTGAGCTGAATGTGTCGCGTCCCGCGACGCAGTTGTTCCGCGACCCTCCTCCTGTCCTCCTCCCCGGGAGGAGGGACCCCGTGGCGCGCTTGGTGTTGAAATTGCAGGACTTTCTCTCGATTGATGTCGTGCGGGTGCATATTTTTGAACCAAAGAAGCACTGGTTTTTTCGTGTCTTAGCGGACAGAATGAGTGATCCGGGGGTGTCATGGAGGCGTAACAGCCTATGTGTAAGGACGACTTGAAAACGCCATCGCCGTTGGTGGCCGTTCTGCGTGGGTCGGGTGAGGTGGCTGCGATGAACATTCATTCCAAGACATTCGATGGGGAGTTGACCCGGGAACAGGCTGAAGAGGCTTTGGCGGTCCTGCGGCACTGGGCTGGGTCCGTGACTGATGAAGAGGTCGCAGCACTCGATCCGCTGGTGTCGCGCCTTGTGCCAGGCAAAGAGGTGTCCAACTACCCGGCGCTCGCCCGCGCTTACCCGGAAGATTTCGAAGTTGATGACGATTACAAAGCGTCGATGCCCGATTTGCAGAATGGCCCATCCAGCCTGATCCGCGGGGCGCGGCGTGCAATCCAGCATGTGGGGATCTCCAACTTCCGCCTGCCGATCCGCTTTCACACCCGCGACAATGGCGATCTGACGCTTGAGACCTCCGTGACGGGCACCGTGTCCCTCGATGCCGAAAAGAAGGGCATCAACATGTCCCGGATCATGCGGACCTTCTACAAGCATGCGGAAGAGACGTTCTCGTTTGAGGTTATCGATGCCGCGCTCGACGCCTACAAGGCCGATCTGGAGAGCTTTGACGCCCGGATCATGATGCGCACGTCCTTCCCGATGAAGGTGGACAGCCTGCGGTCCGGCCTGTCTGGCTATCAATATTACGACATCGCGCTGGAACTGATTGAGACAGCGGGTGTGCGCAAGAAGATCGTGCATCTGGATTACGTCTATTCTTCCACTTGCCCCTGTTCGCTTGAGCTTAGCGAACATGCACGGCAATTCCGCGGCCAGCTGGCCACGCCGCATTCCCAGCGCTCAGTGGCGCGGGTGTCGGTTGAGCTTGATCCGCGTGCCGACGTGCTTTGGTTCGAAGACCTCATCGACATGTGCCGCACGGCGGTGCCGACGGAGACGCAAGTCATGGTCAAGCGCGAGGATGAGCAGGCGTTTGCGGAACTGAATGCGGCCAATCCGATCTTCGTGGAAGATGCAGCGCGTTTGTTTGCCGAGCAGCTTCAGGCAGATGCGCGGATCGCCGATTACCGGGTGATCGCGTCCCATCAGGAGAGCCTGCATTCCCATGATGCGGTGTCGGTCCTGACCGAAGGACGCACGTTTGAGGCCGAAAGCCTCGATCCGCGTTTGTTCCAGTCGCTGTTTCACGTGGGTTAATGCTTAGACGTTTGTTCTCAGCGATATTTGGATCTGCGCCAAAACCTCAGGTGCGGCCAAACGAGGATGTCCCTCAAAGTCGGCCAGCGCCGGCTCAGTGGGAGCCGACAGAAGAGATGCTTTACGCAATGGATCCGGGGATTGTGGTGGCGGATGGACCACTGGTCATAGACTGGCTTGCGGATCAGACGCCGGACACGTGGCACGCGGTCGCGACCACCTGGAACTACGGCTACGGGAGTGAACCGCTGCGCTGGATTTTGTCACAAGATGCCTGCGACAAAGGAACGGCGGCGCATGTGTTTTTGGTAGAAGGGACCTCGCATTGGTTATGGGACCTAAGGGTGAACCCTTCGCTTTTTGGCGATGAGACACACCTGTGTAGATTTGTTCTGGACCGTTGGGACGAATATGAGACGGGCGTTTTGAAGCCGACTGTCCCGGTCAGCGATTCCGCGGATCGAAAGATCGCCAAAATGGTACAAGAGCCGCCCTTCAAGGACACGCCACTTTCAGAGATCGCAGCCTATCAAGGGAGCCGGCAGGCAATCAGCGATTTCACGAGCATGGACGGCAAAATAGTGCTCTCCATGGAAAGGTGGCGAAAAGACAAGGGTGGACCCCACGCAGGCTGACTCTGATCGTCCTGTCCTTGACTATCTCGCGCCTCCGCGCCAACCCTTTGCCCATGTTTGACGTGCGCCCTGTGGGATATGTGATCGGTCTTCTGACCGCGAGCCTCGGGGTGACGATGTTCGCCCCGCTGTTGGCGGATGTCATGGCCGGAAATGACCATTGGCAGGTCTTTCTTGAAAGTGCCGTCATCACCATCACGACCGGTGGATTTGTCGCGCTGGCCTGCCAGAACGGGGCCGGGGAGGGGCTGACAATCCGGCAAACGTTTTTGTTGACGACGACTGTCTGGCTGGCCCTGCCGCTCTTTGGATCGCTGCCCTTTGTGCTTGGCAGTGCGGACTTGTCCTTTACGGATGCGTTCTTTGAGGCGATGTCGGGGCTGACCACGACAGGCTCAACCGTGATTGTCGGGATCGAAGGCTTGCCAGAGGGGCTGAAGCTGTGGCGGGCGATTATGCAATGGCTCGGCGGGATCGGGATCATCGTTGTGGCGATGGTGTTCCTGCCAGAGCTGCGTTTGGGCGGCATGCAGATCTTTCGGTCTGAAGCGTTCGATACGATGGGAAAAATTCTGCCGCGGGCCGCGGAAATCTCAAGCCGGATTTCTGTGATTTATGTGGCGATCACGTTGGCCTGTGCGGTCTGCTACGGCATTGTGGGGCTGGACGCCTTTGATGCGATCACCCATGCGATGACGACGGTGGCGACTGGCGGCTTTGCCAATTACGACAGCTCTTTCGGGGCGTTCGGGGCCGGGCCTCAATATGTGGCGAGCGTGTTCATGCTGCTCGCGGCACTGCCCTTCGTGCGCTACGTCCAGCTGATTTCCGGCGGGGGCGCGATGCCGCTTTTGCGCGACAGTCAGGTGCGAACCTTCTTTGTGCTGGCGGGGCTGTTGGTTCTGACTATGGCGGTATGGGTCTGGCAGAGCTTTCAGGGTGTGTCGGAGCAAGGGTTCAGAGAGGCGTTGTTCAACGTTGTGTCACTGATGACCGGCACAGGCTATGCGAGTGCAGACTACATGCAATGGGGCGCCTTTGCGGTCACGATGTTCTTCTTTATCGGTCTGATCGGCGGTTGCGCCGGATCGACCGCCTGTTCGGTCAAGGTGTTCCGCTATCAATTGCTGTTTGCGTCGATCAAGGCGCAGGTTCGGCGCATCCATTCCCCCCACGGCATGTTTACGCCGCGCTACCAGGGACGCCCGGTGGGGGAAGACGTCCTGAACTCGGTCATGGCCTTCTTTGTGGCGTTCATGGTGTCGCTTGGTGTTGTGGCAGTGGCGCTAGCTATGACCGGACTTGATTTCATCACAGCCGTGTCCGGGGCCGCGACCGCACTGGCCAATGTGGGGCCGGGATTGGGCAATGAAATCGGCCCGGCGGGCAGCTTTGCTGGGCTCAATGATACGGCCAAGTGGATCCTTGCCGTTGCCATGTTGGTTGGGCGGCTTGAGATCATGGCGGTCTTCACCGTGCTCAGCATTCAATTCTGGAGGGCCTGAGAATGTCATCAGGGGAGCGGCCGCTAGGGGCCCAGCTTTCGGCCATGTTGCGGGACCGGGGGGTGGACGTCATCTTTGGCATCCCCGGTGTGCACAATCAGGAGCTTTATCGCGGCATTGAAGAAGCCGGGATCACGCATGTTCTGGCCCGCCATGAACAAGGCGCAGGCTTCATGGCCGATGGCTATGCGCGCGCCACAGCCGGCTTTGGCGTATGCTATCTGATCACGGGGCCGGGGCTGCTCAATGCGCTGACGCCGCTGGGGCAAAGCTATTCCGACGGCGTGTCGGTTCTGGCGATTGCGTCCTGTCTGGATGATACGGTTGGGCACAAAGGTCAGTTGCATCAGATGCGCGATCAAGAGGGTGCGGCGGCAGCGGTGTGTCATTGGTCAGAGACGGCGCGGGATGCGACGACGGCCTATGCACTCGTCGATCGGGCCTTGTCCGAATTTCTGCGCGGCGATCCAAGGCCCAAGACAATAAACGTTCCGATCAAAGTGCTCGAAGGTCAGGCAGCCCCGGCGGAACCTGCACCACAGGGGCGGGGCCGTAGAACGCCGTCACCTGCGGATGTCGCGGATGTGGTGGCGCGCCTAAGGGCGGCCCGGAAACCGCTCGTGATCGTAGGCGGTGGGGCGACGGATCTCGCGACGGGCCGCGTTGGCAAAGCGGGCACGTTGATGGATGATCTGCGTACGGCCTTGGGCTGTGCCACCATCTGCACCTTTGCCGGGCGCGGGATCGTGCCGCCTGATGCACCGCTGCATTATGGGCCCTGTCTGACCCGTCCCGGTTCGGCTGAGGTATTGGCAGAGGCGGATGTTGTGCTCGCGCTGGGCACGCAGCTCGCTGAGGTCGACATCTGGCGCGATCATCCCGGCCATCGGCCCGGCACCATGATCCGCGTCGATCTCAGCGATGAAACCTTGAACACACAAGCAAGCTGGGCGCTGGGCATCAAGGCCGATGCGCGCACCTTTGTGGAGGCGGTTCTGGCCACGTGGGGGCAGACTCAGCACAGCACGGATTGGCAAGCAGGTGATGTAATCGCCCGAAAAGCGCGTTGGCGGTCTGAGGTCGATGCGGAGTTTCCGGGTGTCCTGCCGGTGATGGAGGCTTTGCGCGCGGCGATGCCAGGCGATGCGATGATCTATTCCGACATGACTCTGTTCGCCTATGCCGCGAAAGAGGTCTGGGACATGACCCGCCCGGGGCATTGGCACCATCCATCGGGTTTCGGCACGCTGGGTTATGCGCTTCCTGCCGCCATTGGTGGCGCTGTCGCACGACCGGGCAAGCCCACCTGCTGCATTATTGGCGATTATGGCGTGCAGTACACCATCGCTGAGCTTGGCACGGCGGTGGAGTTGGGACAGCCTTTGCCGATCCTTCTGTGGGACAACGGCAAGCTCGGCGCGATTGAGGACAGCATGGTTGCCGCCCAAATCGCGCCCAATGCCGTTATCCAACGCAATCCGGATTTCCTTGCGCTGGCGCGTGCCTACGGGGCGGAGGCGGTCCAGCCTGAATCCTTGGCCGAGATTGCGCCTGCTTTGGGCGCGGCTTTCACGGCCAAGGTCCCGACCGTCGTGCGGCTTACACCTGAGTTGCGCTAGGGCTTATTCCCAGCAGCTGACCAGAACCGTCATATCGGCGGCGAGCGCTGTCAACGCGCCCGCAGGCATGAACGCGATGGAGGAGGTCGTTTGCGCCTCAACCCCCGCATCTGACAGCGCGGAGACGATTTGATCCGCGTCGAGCGAGAAAGAGACATCCGCAGGCAGGGTCTGACCGTTGTCCGAGACGCGTGGCAGGAGCATGCCAAGCACCGCGCCGCCATTGTCAAAGACAGGACCGCCCGCATCCCCCGGTTGCGCGGTAAGGCTGAGACGCTTGACCTCTTCCTCTCCGTTGAGGCCACGGATGTCGGCCAGAGCCCCGAAGGTCAGGGCAGGGGTCGTCAGGACGGAGCCATAAGGGAAGCCCGCAACCGCCACATCGGATTGCAGCCGTGGGACGCCCGTTTGGAATTCGGCCACCGCCGGAGGCGCAAGAGGGGCGTCTGGACGCAACACTGCCACGCCAAGCGTATCATTGGAAAAGAGCACCTGAGCATCGTGTTCGAGGCCAAGCGTGATGCGATTGCATGACCCGACCGCCTCTGTGCTGGTGAGCACATCGCCTGAACTTGACACAAAGAACCCGGAGCGGTCGCGGATGGGTGTGCGCACCTCAAGACCGGCGACCAGATTAATGGCCTGGTCCTCATCGGGTGGGGCGATGGCGGGATCGAGGACTCCGGAAAGAGTGGCAAAGCTTTCTTGCATCTCATCCAGCACGCGGCGCCGGCGATCATCATCGCCTGCCGGCCAGACGAGGACGAAGCCCTTGATCATGCCATCGTTCAGAGCGACCGAGGCGTAGGTGTGAAGATTGGCGTCCACCGCCTCAATCTCGAAGCTGCGGTCACGGCGGGTGCGCTCACCGTCTGGCGGGAAGATCGTCAGGGTCTGAAAGATTTCATATAGCCCGAACAGCCTCCGTTGATCGCCAGGTTGCGACACCAACAAGACCTGAGCCGGGATGTCGCCTGAGGCATCAAACCGCGCGAACGGCGGTTCATATTCTGAGAATTCCACCACGCCGGTCGGGATCAGGATCTCAATGCCAGTGGCATTGTCGCGCACCAATTGCAGGTCCATCCCATCAAGAATGGCGTTGTATGCGGCAAGCAATTCGATGCGCTGGCCCGTGGTCAAAACGCCCGTCGGCTCGTGGTTGTTGGCCACCTGCCAGTCGCGCATGGAATTGCGGGTGCCCCGGCCATAGAGGCCGTCAATGGCGCCGCTGTAAAAGCCTGCCCATTGCAGCGCGATCTGAAGGTCACGCTTTTCGTCCCGGGTCAGGAGCCGTTCGCTCGCCTGCGCTTCGGCGCGGGTTTCATCGGGGATCTGGATCGGCTCGGGTTCAGGCTCCGGCTCTTGCTCGGCAATGACGGGGGCGGCTGGTTGGTTCGTCTGCGGAGCGGTCTGAGCAGTGCCGCCCACGGGCCAAAACTGCGTCCGGAAGCTGGATCCATCGACGACGTAGCTGTCGCCCGGGATCAGGCCCGCCGCGCGAAGGCGTCGCAGCTCAGCAGCTGCTTCAGCTGCCGAAAACGGCCCCAGTGCGATCCCGTACCAGCCGCCCGGCAGGGCAAATCCGTTGACGTCAGACACACCGGCAGAGGCATAGCCGCGGGCCGCATCTTGCGCCCCGGTCAGCGTCCGCTGGGCCTCAATCTGGACCCATGAGGCTTGCTGCGCAGCGGCGGCCACCGCCAGAACAAAAGACAAAATCAATCCAAGAAAGATACGAACCATTCTGTGTCCAAAGCCATTCATTGAAAGGGCCGCGGCCGCGGCGTTGCCGCAATCTATCAAAGCTGCGTCGCTGCGCACGTCAAAATCGCCCTAAGGTCAGGGAAACCTGACAAAAAGGAAGGGGCTGTGGCAGATCGGTGGCAGCGCGGGATGGCAAGAGCATCGCATTGACCCTTTTGACGCCGCAACCTATGGAAGCGACAGACACGCCGGACCACGGATCGGGGCAGGACATGGCCAACAGACCACGCAGTTTTCAAGAGATTATCCTGAGGCTTCAGACCTACTGGGCCGAGAAAGGGTGCGCCGTGATGCAGCCCTATGATCTTGAGGTCGGTGCAGGCACCTTTCATCCGGCCACGACCCTTCGGTCGCTGGGGACGGTGCCGTGGGCGGCCGCCTATGTGCAGCCGTCGCGTCGTCCGACCGACGGGCGGTATGGCGATAACCCGAACCGGTTGCAGCACTACTACCAATATCAGGTGCTCATCAAACCATCGCCGCCAGATCTGCAGGATCTCTACCTTGGCTCGCTCGAAGCCATCGGCATCGACATGGAGATGCATGACATCCGCTTTGTCGAAGACGATTGGGAAAGCCCGACGCTGGGCGCCGCGGGGCTGGGCTGGGAAGTCTGGTGCGATGGCATGGAAGTGTCGCAATTCACGTATTTTCAGCAGGTTGGAGGGCATGATTGCCACCCTGTGTCCGGTGAGCTGACCTACGGCCTTGAACGTCTGGCGATGTATGTGCTGGGCGTCGATCATGTCATGGACATGCCCTACAACGACCCCGATGCGCCCATCGCGCTGAGCTACGGCGACGTGTTCAAGCAGGCCGAACAGGAATATTCGCGATGGAACTTCGATGTCGCGGATACGGAGATTCTGCTGAAGCATTTTGAGGATGCGGAACGCGAATGCGCGGCGATCCTCGCGCAAGAGCAGGTCGACCCCAAAACCGGGCTTAAGATCGTCATGGCGCAGCCCGCCTATGACCAGTGCATAAAGGCCTCCCATCTCTTTAATCTGCTGGATGCGCGTGGCGTGATCTCAGTCACGGAACGGCAGGCCTATATCGGGCGAGTGCGGGCGCTGGCGAAGCTGTGCGCGGACGCATTTGTGCAGACAGCAGCAGGGGGTGCAGCATGAACTGGACGCGGGCAGCTATCGTTTTCATCCTCGGCTCTGGCGTGCTGGCCGGGGTTGGGATGCTCTATCTGCAGAATTATGCGGGCTGGGCTGAATTGACATCGGCTGAGGTTGGAGAAATTCAATTGCAGACGCTTGAAACAGGTGAACTGCAGGCCATCACAGCAGAAAATGTAAAGGGTCTGGACACAGTCACGGATGGTGTTCGGCTGTCAGGTGATCTGTCCTTCCGGGCCTGTTTCGACACGCCTGTTCCCCTGTCTGTGTTTCAGGAGACTTACGTTGTCATGGATGACCCGGTGCCGCTCACGTCACCTGGCTGGTTTGATTGCTATGACGCGCGCGGCGTGGGCAAAGCGCTTGAAGACGGCTTGGCCCGTGCGTTCCGCGGGAAAGAGAATATTGCTTACGGTGTTGACCGGGTCGTTGCCATCTATCCCAACGGGTTGGGCTTTGTCTGGCACCAGTTGAACGAATGTGGCGAGGCCGTTTTCGCAGGCGACCCGGTGCCTGAAGACTGCCCTGAACCGCCCGTGCGCGGAGGAGAGTAACAGATGCCCGACCTTCTGATTGAGCTCTTCTCAGAAGAGATCCCCGCCCGCATGCAGGCGAAAGCTGCAAGTGATTTCAAGGCGTTGGTCACCGACGGTCTGGTCGAGGCCGGGTTGACCTATGCGGGCGCGGGTGCGTTTTCAACGCCGCGCAGATTGGCCCTTTCGATTGAAGGGCTGAGCGCCGAAAGCCCAGATACCCGCGAAGAACGCAAAGGCCCGAAAGTGGGCGCGCCAGACCAAGCGATTGAAGGGTTCTGCCGCGGTGCGGGGATCTCCCGCGACCAGCTTGAGGCGCGGGACACCGGCAAGGGCGAGGTGTATTTCGCGGTGATCGAACGCCCCGGTCGCAAAGCCGGCGAGATTATTGCAGAGGTGCTCGAAAAGACCGTGCGCAGCTTTCCGTGGCCCAAATCCATGCGCTGGGGGGATGGGGCGTTGCGCTGGGTGCGACCGCTCCACCGGATCTTGTGCGTCCTGACGGATGAAAGCGGGGCTGTTGTTGTGCCGGTGACGGTTGACCACATCACCTCGTCGGATGTGACCGAGGGCCACCGGTTCATGGCGCCTGGAGCTTTTTCTGTAACATCTTTTGAGGATTACGAGGCGAAGCTAAAGCATGCCAAGGTCATTCTGCGGGCCGATGAACGGGCCGACATGATTTGGTCGGAGGCATCCAATCAGGCGTTTGCGGCAGGTCTTGAACTCGTTGAAGACAAAGGGTTGCTGTCGGAGGTCGCAGGCCTCGTCGAATGGCCGGTCGTGCTGATGGGCGAGATTGCCGAAGACTTCCTCGGCCTGCCGCCCGAGGTGCTGACGGCGTCGATGAAAGAGCATCAGAAGTTTTTCTCCGTGAAAGATAAATCCGGGCAGGTGGTGCGTTTTGTGACCGTCGCCAACCGGGAGACCAAGGACAATGGCGCGACCATTCTGGCAGGTAACCAGAAGGTGTTGTTTGCGCGGCTCTCGGACGCGAAGTTCTTTTGGGAAAACGATTTGCGCGTGGCCAAAACGGGCGGGAGCCAGTGGCTTGAGGGGCTCAAGGCGGTGACGTTCCACAATAAACTCGGCTCGGTTGCAGATCTCGTGGACCGGATGGCGGCTCTCAGCCGTGAAGTGGCGCCGCTGGTGGGGGCCGATCCGGATGAGGCGGAGGCGGCAGCACGTTTTGCGAAGGCCGATCTGTCTTCCGAAATGGTCTATGAATTCCCCGATCTTCAAGGGCTTATGGGGCGTTATTACGCCAAAGAGGCCGGGTTGTCAGATGCGATCGCTTTGGCTGCGGAGGAACATTATTCCCCGCTGGGTCCATCCGATGCGGTCCCGACGGCACCTGTATCTGTGGCTGTCGCGCTGGCCGAAAAGCTCGACAAGCTCACCGGGTTCTGGGCGATTGATGAAAAGCCAACAGGGTCCAAAGACCCATTCGCGCTGCGCCGTGCGGCATTAGGGGTCATCCGGTTGGTGCTGGAGAATGATCTGCGGCTGAAATTGTCCACGATCGCTGACGACGAGAACCTCATTTCTTTCTTCCACGACCGGCTCAAGGTCTATCTGCGTGATCAGGGGATCAGCCACGATGTGATCGATGCGTCCTTGGCGATGCCGGGCTCAGATGACCTGCAATTGCTGGTCAAACGGGCCGAGGCACTGGCCGCGTTCCTGAAGACGGATGACGGCGAGAACCTGATCCAGGGCTTCAAGCGGGCCAACAACATCCTCGCTCAGGCGGAAGACAAGGACGGGGTTGAATACTCCTTCGGCGCTGACATCAAATTCGCGGAAACCGATGAGGAGAAGGCGTTGTTTGCCGCCCTCGACGCTGCTGACGCGAAGATCGGCCCGGCGATGGAGGCAGAGGATTTTGCCGCCGCGATGACGGCCATGGCCGCCCTGCGCGCGCCGATTGATGCGTTCTTTGAGGCGGTTCAGATCAATGCGGACAGCGAAGTGTTACGCCGCAACCGGCTTAATCTGTTGCACCGCATCCGCACGATCTGCCTGAGTGTCGCGGATCTGCGAAAACTCGAAGGGTAGCGCGCCACTTAGGTTACCCTTGTTCTGTCAGGCCAGATGTCTATTCTGCATGACAGAAAGGATGCCGCAGTGCAGAAAGTTATCACCCTCAAGGACTTGTGCCTGATCACCAAGACCGCGCCGATGGCGGCGGACATTCATGGTGGGCGGGCCAAATGCTTGCAGCGGTTGATCCGGCTCGACATGCCGGTGCCGACATCTGTGGCGCTGTCGTTTCAGGCAGTGCGTGCGGTGGCGGGCGGCCAAGTGCCTGATATCCCGCAGATTTTACGCCATTTCGGACAGGAGCCACTGCTGTCTGTGCGGCCATCTTCGCTCGATCCTGATTGGGGTGGGCCGGGTGCGATCCTCAATATCGGGCTGACCGACGCCAAGCATCAGGAGCTGTGCGAGAGCCTGGGCGAGAAGGTCGCGACCCGTCTTTACATGCGCTATATTCAGTCCTTCGCCGTCGAAGTGGCGCGGCTGGATCCAGAAGAATTCTACCTGCCCGATCAACCCAGTGCGGATGCGTTGCGGCACATGCTCGACACCTATGAGGCGGAAATGGACGCACCGTTCCCGCAAGATGTGGGCGAGCAATTGTCCGAAGTGCTGCGATCCATGGCGCGCACATGGGAAGGCACGACCGCGCGACTTTTGCGACAGGCCAAGGGCGCACCGGCGGATGCGGGCCTTGGCCTTGTGGTGCAGGAGATGATGTTGCCCATGGGCGAGGGCGTCAGCGGCGCCGGCGTCATCCAGTTTGTGGATGGGGCCACGGGCGCGCCGCAGATCAACGGGCGTTATGTTGGACAGCAGCTTCATTCGGCGACGATCCGCGACGCCAAGGACGCGCTTTACCTCACGAAAGACGAACGTGGCCCATCGCTTGAGGAATTGGCGCCGGAGGCGTTCGCAACCTTGATCGAGTATGGGGCTCTGGGCCGTGTGCGCCTGCGCGAAGAGATGGAGATCAAGTTCATCCTTCAAAACGGAGCTTTGTCGATCCTTGATGCAGTACGGGTGCAGCGGTCCAGCCGGGCGGCGGTGCGGATTGCCGTTGATCTGGCGGAAAGCGGGGTGATCCCGCAAGACGAAGCGCTGATGCGGGTGCAGCCTGCGGCGGTGTCGGATTTGTTGCACCGGCAATTGGCGCCGAACGCGGAGCGGGATTTGCTGGTCACCGGTATCGCAGCGAGCCCGGGTGCGGCCTGTGGTCAGATCGTGTTCAGCGCCAATGAAGCGCAGGCCAGCGCCGCGCGGGGGGAGCCGTGCGTACTGATCCGGCGTGAAACGACGCCGGAAGACATTCGCGGGATGCATGCCGCCAACGCCATTGTGACGCTGCGCGGCGGGATCACCAGCCATGCCGCAGTCATCGGGCGCGGCATTGGGCTGCCGTGTATCGTGGGAGCGGCTGATCTGGAGATTGATGAGCGCAAAGGCCAGATCAAACTGCCGGGGGGACGGGTGCTCAAGGCCGGGGACATTATCACGGTCGATGGGACGTCTGGCCAGGTGCTGGCTGGGGCGCCAGAGCTTCTTGAGGCAGCGCTGGATGATGCATTCCAGACCCTGTTGGGCTGGGCAGATGATGTGCGCGATATCGGTGTTCGGGCCAATGCCGACACGCCTGCTGATGCGCAGACGGCCTTTAACTTCGCCGCCGAAGGGATCGGGCTGTGCCGGACGGAGCATATGTTCTTTGACGGGGAACGCGTCGACCTCATGCGGGAGATGATCTTTACCGAGGACGCGGCGGGTCGGTCGGCGGTGCTCGAGCGCCTATTGCCGCTCCAACGCTCTGACTTCACGGAGCTTTTCAACATCATGCGCGGCAAGCCTGTCTGTATTCGACTGTTTGATCCGCCCTTGCACGAATTCCTGCCTACCAGCAAAGCGGGCCTTCGCGAGTTGGCGGACCTGTTGGATATGCCGATGGCTGAGGTTACGGCGCGGGTGGATGATCTGTCAGAATACAACCCGATGTTGGGGATGCGCGGGGTCCGGTTGGGCATCACCGTGCCCGAGATTTACGACATGCAAGCGCGCGCCATCTTTCAGGCCGCGGTCGCCAGCTCCTCCAAGAATGACCAGGTCGAGCCCGAGATCATGATCCCGCTGGTCAGCGCCATGCGGGAGGTCGAATTGGTGGAGGCTCGGATTGAAGCGGTTGCGGCATCGGTGCGGGCTGAGACCGGGACGGAATTCACCTATCGGCTGGGCGTCATGGTTGAGACACCGCGCGCGGCGTTGAAAGCGGGTGATATTGCGACGCATTCGGCCTTCCTGTCCTTCGGGACCAATGACCTCACCCAGATGACCTACGGGTTGAGCCGCGACGACGCTGGCCGTTTCATGTCGACCTACGTTCAAGCCGGGGTCTACGCCGAAGATCCGTTCCATACGCTCGACCTCGAAGGTGTGGGGGAGCTTCTGTCATTGGGTGCGGCGCGGGGGCGGGCGCGCAATCCGGATGTGACTTTGTCGATTTGTGGCGAACATGGCGGCGATGCCAATGCCATCGCGTTTTGTCGGGCACAGGGATTCGATTACATCTCATGCTCACCGTTCCGGGTGCCAGTTGCGCGGCTTTCCGCTGCTCAATTGGCCGTTCGGGACAGGTTGGACACGTGGTCGCGCCGGTAAAAGCCATTCATTTTCAGTCATATGGCTAATTCACGCTGTGCATTTGCCGCTACGGCAAGCTGCGTCTGGCTGCCGCAGCACCTCGGCTGGACCTTTGGTTAGGTTTCCCTTAAGGGCAAGGCGCCTGCGCGGGGCAATCCGCGTGACGACTTGGGGTGACCTATGCGGTTGGGGTTTGGATCACGGATTTTGGCTGGGGTGTTGGTTTGTGCGGGGCTTGGCATGTCAGCCGGTCCGGCTGATGCGGATGATGTGCTCGAAGCGCGGCTGTCTGCGCTCCTGGGTCAGGAGCGGACTGCGATCCAGCAAGTGCCTGATGCCCGCCTGTCTGCTTTGACGGCACCACCACCCGCCACAGCGCGTGATATCCCGACGGCCCCGGATGTAATCACCTATGACAGGGCGTTTCTGGCGAGCCAGCCTGTTGCAAGCGGGGGTGAGCAATGGCGCTGCCTGGCCGAGGCGCTTTATTTTGAAGCACGCGGCGAAAGCGTGCGGGGTATGTTCGCCGTGGGCGAAGTGATCCTCAATCGCGTCGACAGCGCCCGTTTTCCCAACACGCTTTGTGGCGTCATCAACCAGGGCACGGGCCGGCAATACGCGTGCCAGTTTACCTACACCTGCGATGGCAACCCGGAAGTTGTGCATGAACCGCTGGCATGGCAGCGCGTCGGCAAGGTGGCTCGCCTTTTGATGGATGGTGCCCCCCGTCAACTGACGTCCGGTGCCACCCATTACCACACCCGTGCGGTCAGCCCGAACTGGGCGCGCGTGTTCCCTCGCACCACGACCATCGGCTCGCACCACTTCTACCGCCAAGGCTAGGGCGCGTTTCAGCACTGGAACGACGCGGATCGACGCTTGTCTCAAGCGGTGGCGGCTAGTATCGCCTGCAATGGTGAGAAGGGAGCGCGCATGAGCAGCGACACACGATTGGCCTTTGCGCATCCCAGCGAACGGGCGGAGGCAACCGCGCCAGATGGCAGCGGCGGGCTGCGTGACCGGATTTCCTTGCGCGACTACATCCTTGAGGTTGAGATCGGCGCGTTCCAGCAGGAACGGGGCCATTTGCAACGGATCAAGTTCAACGTTGTTGTCGAGGTCGCCCCTCTGACAGGTCCGATTGACGACGATGTGGATCGCATCCTGTCCTATGACCGGGTGACCGAGGCGATTGATGCGGAGCTGGGGGCGGAACGTCTGAACCTGCTGGAAACGCTCGCCGCCCGTGTTGCGGAAAGGATCTTGCTGGAAGATCAGGCGCTGCGGGTGTTCGTGCGGATCGAGAAAATCGATCGGGGTCCGTTTTCGCTCGGTGTTGAGATAGTGCGCGAGAAGGGCGGTAACCCGGAAGCTGCGGTCGAAATGGTCGAAGCGCCCCATCCACGCGTGGTGTATCTGAGCAATGACACGATCGCGTCTGACCGGTTGTCCGGGTTGATTGATGATCTGGCAGAAGACGGCACGCCTTTGATCTTTTGCGTCGGTGCAGCAGCAGTGCCTGCACCCCAAAGTAAAGTGGCCCCCGCACAGCGGCGGATCGACCTGCTGGCGATTGAACAGAATGCCTGGGTTCTGGCGGGCCGCGATACGCGATGTGTCGTCGTGGGGACGGCGACAGAGCTTGATTGGGCGATGAAGAATGAACAGATCTGCGTCTGGGCGCCGTCAAAGATCGTGCTCGATGCTGTTGACGGCCCCAGCGCCAGCCCTCGCGATGCCGTGGCGCTGGTAGGTTGGTTCGCGGATCACATGGAAGCCGAGGAACTGGTGGTGATCGGAACCGAAGCCCCCGATTGTGAAACGCCAGTGCGCGCGCTGTGAGTTATTGGCGGCCGCTCATTGGGGAGCCCGCTCTCGGCGGCGCGCGCCTCGCGGGCGGTTGGTGCCACTTTACGCATGTGGAGCGGATCCGACGCAACGGCGACCGAGCGGTTGTCCCGATTTCTGACGTGCCGAAACACGTCATGGATCGGCTGACATCCCCACGTGACGTTCTGGCCGGCATGGCGATGAATGCGCCGCGCATCATGGGGATCCTCAACGTCACGCCAGATAGTTTCTCGGATGGGGGGTTGTTCGATAAGCCTGACGCGGCATTGGCGCAGGCCCGTGCAATGGCTGAAGTGTCCGATATCCTCGACATCGGCGGCGAAAGCACCCGTCCTGGGGCAGAGCCTGTGGGTCTTGACGAAGAAATCGCGCGTACGGCCCCGGTTATCAAAGCAATCCGCGCCGAGATGGATGTGCCCATATCCATCGACACGCGCAACGCACCCGTGGCGGAGGCCGCCTTGGAGGCAGGGGCTGACTTGGTCAACGACGTGTCCGGCTTTCTTTATGATGGCATGATGGCGCGCGTTACGGCTGAAGCAGGGGCGCCGTGTTGCCTGATGCATTCTATCGAAACGCCTGTGACGATGCAGGATGATCCGGTCTACGAAGACGTGGTGCTCGACGTATACGACCACTTGGCTGAGTGCGTCGCGGCGGCAGTGAGGCAGGGCATTCCCCGCAGCAAGATCTGCATCGATCCGGGTATCGGGTTTGGCAAAACGCTGGATCATAACCTTGCCCTTCTTCGCAACCTGTCGATTTTCCACGGGATTGGCTGTCCGATCCTGCTGGGGGCGTCGCGCAAGCGCTTTATTGGGACGATCGCGGATGAGCCTGACGCAAGAGGGCGCATGCCCGGCTCGGTTGCCGTTGCGCTGCATGGGGTCAGGCAGGGTGTGCAAATTCTTCGGGTTCATGATACGGATGAGACAAGACAGGCGTTGAGCCTGCATATGGCAGTGACGCCCGGTATGTGACCGGGCCAGCGGGCGGAGGTCTCTATGGCACGCAAGTACTTCGGCACGGACGGTGTGCGGGGCAGGGCGAACAAGTATCCGATGACGGCTGACATGGCGCTCCGGATCGGGGCCGCTGCTGGACGCTATTTTCGAAACGACGGATCGAACGGTCACCGCGTGGTGATAGGCAAGGACACGCGGCTGTCAGGCTACATGTTTGAGAATGCGTTGACCGCCGGACTGACATCGACTGGCATGAATGTGCTTCTGCTGGGCCCGGTCCCGACCCCTGCGGTGGGCCTGCTGACGACATCGATGCGGGCGGACCTCGGCATCATGATTTCCGCCAGCCACAACCCGGCGGAAGATAACGGGATCAAGTTCTTTGGCCCGGACGGCTTCAAGCTGTCTGATGAGGCTGAGATCGAGATTGAGCGCCTCCTTGATGGTGAGGTCGAGCCTGCTCAGGCCGGCAATATCGGGCGCGCCAAGCGGATCGACGACGGCCGTTTCAGATATGCAGAACGGCTCAAGGGGACGTTCCCACATGGGATGACGCTGAAGGGGCTGAAGGTCGTAATCGACTGCGCCAACGGTGCGGCCCACCGTGTGGCGCCCGAGGTGTTGTGGGAGCTGGGCGCCACGGTCATTCCTGTCGGCACCTCACCCGACGGCACAAATATCAACGATGGTTGCGGGTCCACGAACACCAGCACGGCGGCGGAAAGTATCGTCGCCCACGGCGCTGATGTGGGCATTTGCCTTGATGGTGATGCGGACCGAGTGATGATCCTAGATGAGACGGGCACCGTGGCGGATGGCGATCAGATTATGGGGCTGTTTGCCAGCCGATGGGCGGCAAGCGGCCGGCTCAACCATAACACGCTGGTGGCGACAGTGATGTCTAACCTCGGGCTTGAGCGGTATCTTGAAGGGCAAGGCCTGCGCATGGCGCGGACGCAAGTGGGCGACCGCTATGTCGTTGAGGAAATGCGCAAGCAGGGTTTCAACCTTGGCGGCGAGCAATCGGGCCATATCGTGATGTCGGACTACGCCACGACGGGCGACGGATTGCTGGCTGGCCTGCAGTTTCTCGCCGCGATGATCGAGACCGGCAAAAAGGCGTCCGAGTTGACGAACGTCTTCGATTCCGTTCCTCAGATGCTTAAGAACGTGCGCTACGGGGATGGGCAAACGCCTCTGGAATCCGCTTCGGTGCAGGCGGCAATAGGGGCGGCTGAGGCGGATTTGGAGGGCAAGGGCCGGTTGCTGATCCGCAAATCGGGTACCGAACCCCTGATCCGCGTGATGGCAGAATGCGAGGATGAAGGTTTGCTGAGCCGGGTTGTCGATCAAATCGTCGACGAGATCCAAGCGGCGTCGGAAGCTGTTCCCGCAGCATAGCAAAGCCGACATTTGATCCCCCGATTCGCAGGCTGAGATCAGTCACGATTTCTGCTCAGGGTTGCAGGATCACAGAGATTCTCCGATATTTTCGTCTTTAGGATGAATAATCTCCTGTTTTCACCGCGGAAATTAGTAAGTTTGGCGAAAATTTGGTATCCTTTAAACATTGTTTTTCGGCCGAATATTCAGGCCAGATTTTTCGCTCATGCATTGGGTTGGGGGACACATGACTATCAGATCAATAATTCTTGCTTTAGGTTTAGCCTTCGGATCCGCAACGGCGTCATACGCCGCTTCAATCACAATCACTGACCAGCCCAGTACAACGGTCTTCGGGACGTTGACCTATACGGGTGCGGACAGTGATATCGTTGGGTATTACGGCGGCTCAACCTCACCGTTGCTCGCTGAACGGTATCCATCGGGCAGCAATGGGTATGAAAGCGCTTTGCTTGCGTCTGCATTCGGCCTCGACCCTGGCCTGAACCTTGGCGGATCGGAGCTTCCGATCACCGGGACCGGCACGACCATTGCAGGTAACACCTACTTCACAGCGAAGTTTGGACAATCGCTCGCCCTGTTTCACAACACGACATCGCAAAGCATTGATGTGTCTTGGATAGAAGGCAGTTCACAAGACTGTAAATCGGGTGGTTTCAGTCCGAATGCCTGCGGCGGAATAAGTCACTATAAACATGTGACGATAGACCCGTCTGTCGTACCGCTTCCTGCGAGCGGATTGCTGAGCCTTCTGGGGTTGGCTGGGTTTGCGGCGCTGCGACGTCGCAAAACGGCCTGAGCTGAAAACCTCACCGACGAACAAGTGTCCTCAATCCTGACCACTGGCTAACCGCCAGTCCGGTCAGGATGAGTGTGAGGGCTGCAAAGAACCTCAGCGGGAGTGTTTCCGACAGGATCCACGCCCCGAAGATCATCGACCAGACGGGCACCTGATAATTGACAAGCGTCATGAAGACGGAGCCTGCCGTTCGAATTGTGTGCACCCGGAGCAAGGCGGCAAAGGCTGTGGGGATCAGACCCAAAAAGAGGATCGCATATCCTGCGCGGCCTTCGATCCAGCCTGGAACGCCCTCGAAGGCCAGGGTTGCCGGGATCAGACACACCGCCCCCACCACCAAAGTCAACGCGGCCATGGCGATGCTGTCCACAGGTGGACAGCGCCGGGTCAGCACACTGGCCACGGCATAGGACAGCGATGCGCCCAAACAGGCCAGTTGCGCCAAAGCGTTCGACCCGGCCGCAAAGTTCAACGCGCCTGGCCCCAGCAGGATCAGCGCGCCGACAAATCCGATCATGACCCCTGTGGCTTTGCGCGCTTCCAGCCTCTCATCGCTGAACACATGCGCGAGTGGCAGGACGAACAACGGCAGCGCCGCCATCGACAGGCCCGCAAACGCGGACGGCACGTATTGTTGTCCCCAGGACAAAAGCGTGAAGGGAAGGGCCGTTGTCAGCACCCCGATCACAAGGATGTAGCCCCAAGTACGAAGACCGGACGGCCAGGGCCGTCCCATGATCTGCATCAGAATGAGCAGCGACACAGCGCCCAAGGTGGTGCGGGCGCAGGCAACGGTCAGCGGGCCGTAGCCCTCAAGCGCGATGGCCACGACCATAAACGTCCCGCCCCAGATCAGACCGAGCGCAAAGATCGAAATCCAGTTTCCAGCTGTTGGCGACGCTGTGGTGGTTTGTCCCACGTCGGAACCTTTCAAAGACAAGCCACGTTGTTTGCACAAGTCAGGGAACGAAATGCAACCCGCAAATGGAGGCAGTTCACAATGGAAACCCTACCACTCGTTTGGCTTTTGCCGATCGCAACACTCGTGTTGTTCGTCGTCTTCGCGCTTTACAGCCGCAAGAAGACGCAGGACCTCGAAAACAAGCGGACGCAGGATAAATCTGTGCTCGCGACAGATGGTCCCGGCCCGGATCCGATCGGACCGGACAAGTAAATAGAAAAAGGGCCCCAATCGGGGCCCTTTTTTTGTCTGATGGTGTGCTGCGTCAGTTCTTCGACTTGTCGACCATCTTGCCTTCGGAGATCCACGGCATCATCGCGCGGAGCTTTTCGCCCACCTGCTCAATCTGGTGTTCGTCGTTGATCCGGCGGGTTGCCTTAAAGAACGGCTGGCCGACGGCGTTTTCCTGCATGAAGTCGCGCACGAACTTGCCGGTCTGGATGTCCGTCAGGACGTCCTTCATCGCCTTCTTCGTCTGCTCATAGGGCAGGATGCGCGGGCCGGAGACATATTCGCCATACTCGGCCGTATTGGAGATCGAGTAGTTCATGTTAGCGATGCCGC
>JBCBCS010000023.1:0-25405 GCA_038530475.1 Pseudomonadota bacterium | reverse complement strand
CGCATGGACGACCAAATTGGATCCCTCAGGTGGGGCTGATCGCTGTCTTCCACTCGCCATTTATGATCCGCCGTTTCGTCATCCTAACGGCGGACTCATTCAAATGGGGAGGCGCGAACAGCCCATGGCCGACCTGGCCGCCTTTCCCAAGACAGTCGCGTCTGAACCTAAAACAGGCCAAAGCCATCAGCGCATTGCGAGACCGCGGGCTTAGTTGTTGAAATTGTTTGGAGGCGAGTACCGGAATCGAACCGGTGTACACGGATTTGCAATCCGCTGCGTTTCCGCTTCATATCAAAGACATAGGCGCAACCGCGTATCAGGACAAAGCCCGAACAGCGCGCGAACCTGATACCATGCACCGAGCGTGCGCTGGGCGTCTGCGACCACCTCCCGAGACACGAAAAATCGCCGCTCGCTTGGCCTGCGAAGCGGCGGTTGAAAAAGTCTCGATAGACCCGGATTGGTCCTTTGTGAATAGCACGTTTTCCCCGCTCCGGACAACGTCTGACCTCCTGATCGGAGGGCGGGCCGATGGGTAGCGTTTTGCGGATGAAATGCGATCGAGGTGCTCCGCGTGAGGGATGGAGTATCAACGATTTGAAGATGCAAATCGCCCACAACATTGCTTTGGATAAAGAGCTGTCTGGCAACCAGAGCAAAGTCGCGCACGCGCTTCTTTTCGTGCTCATCGATAGTGCCACGGGGTTCTGCTACCGCAAAGATGACGAGTTGGCAGAGATCGTGTCGATCAGCGTGGGCACACTGAGAAAAGCCGTCAGGAACGATCCTGCGTTTCGCAATTACTTCCATGTTAAACCGGGTGGGCGAAAGCGCGCAACAGAGTACCAGCTCACACAAGAAGCAATAGATGATGCCGCACGAAGAAGAGCCAGGCAGATCGGACAATTCGAAAGAGCCAACGGAGAAATGGCAATATCAGGCAATGCTCATCAAATGAATGAGGGTACTCCATTGGTGGCGAAAATTGCTACCAAATACCCAGAAAGTGGCAAATCTCGCGCCGAGAGGAGGCAAAAAACACCACTTTTTGGTGGCAAGAATTACCCACCCAACCCAGAAGACAAACCCATAGAAAATCCATCTTGCGCCGCGGAGGCCGCGCCGCAGACGGTCGATTTTGAGGAGGTGAGCAGAAGCTTTTTTGAGGCTTTTCCTCGGATCGGCAAGCCCGATGCCACAGAGCAGGAGCTCCGCAAAGCGATCGCGGTCGGCACTGATCCCGAGGCCATCTTGCGTGGGGCTTGGGCATACGCCTCCGAGCAGAGCGGCAACGACCCTCGATACATCGCCTATTCCGAAAACTGGTTACGTGAGCAGCGTTGGACTTCGTTTCAGACTTCCGGCGAAATCAGCGCCGAAACGGATGAGAACCGCGCTACAGCGACGCGCGTAGAAGCGATCCGCTCCGGACAGAGCTGGCGGTGCACCATGATCAGTGCTGCCGCAGCGCGGGGTCTGATAGCGGCCGGGCTTGTAACCCATGACCAATGCGCAGTCGTGGGGATCCGGCCATGATGACTTTCGATTTCGAGGACGAACGCCTTGCTGAGGTCGCCGATTAGCTCGGCGCGACCGCGCAGCAGGCAAGGCTTGCGGGGATCCGGGCAGCGAAGCCCACCGCCGGCACGTTGCGACACATCACGTCCCTGCGTTGGAAAACGGAGCTGGGTTTGACAAACAACACCGGTTTGCGGAGGCGCTTTAAGGCCTAATGCTTTGATAGTCGCTGGTCCGATTACAATGTGTTGGTGGGGCCAATGACCTCCCGGTTTCGGCCTTCAAGGGCAGGGCAAAGTAAGTGTCCGGCGGCATCAAGTACGGCGACGTCATGATTCATGGTGCAATCTTCGTTCGCAGGGGCGGCAAGAAGAAGGTTATGGTTCGGCATGGGAAAAAGCGCTGGGCGTTTGGGGAGGTCACAATCCCTTTGGCCGACCGAATGATGATTTTTTTCGAACAAAACGTCTACGGCGATTTGAGTTCGAATTTCTTCAGGCACTATCTGCAGGAAATCCGAGCGCGTACAATCCTGGGTGTTGGCAAGCAGTAGGGCGGCGTCCCGCTTTCCAGAGGGCTCGCCGGGTGGCCCTCTAGGAACTTCGCCTGTTCAGCAGTCGCTCGTTAACTAGTGGGCCGGTCGACCAGCACACTAGATTTGTTGTCCTTTTTTTTTGTCCTTTTGTTGTCCCATAAGCTGGTTCCGTTGCGGGCACCCCACCAAATCGCGCGCTCCGATCTTGGCTGGCCAAATCACGGGTCCTTCCTAAGGGGTATGCTTCGTGGGGGTGCTATGTCGCAAAAAAATACTTCTGCACGGCAAAAAACCTGTTTCGTTTCGCTTTTTGGGGTTTCAGTTTAAGCTCTATTACATTGAAATTGCGTAAATTATTTCCTTCAACGCGCGGCACATAGCAAGCGCGAAAGCGAAACGGTGCGCTCCGCTCGGATGCAGCGCCGCATCGAGTAGATTGCCATTCTTTTAGATGAAGAACCGACTTCAAATGGGATGCGGAGAACGACAAGTACATCTGTCTCAAATGTCACGCCCTCATGCAGTTCCATCGCAATTATTAAGACCCGAACCGAGGACCGACGGGCGAATGCACGGCTCGATATTGCGGCTTGCAGGAGGTTTGACCGGCTTGCCCGTCCAAAGCCAACTGCTGCTCGAGCGCCGAAGTTCGCAAAATTACCAGCGAAGGACAACAACACGTCCGCCAGGTTGCCCGGAACAGTGCCAAGACCCGCCAATATGACTTCTCGATTAGGCTCCGACAGAAAGCCGAGATGCTGTTTGCCCACCTCAAGCACATTCTCGGGCTGGGACGGCTCCAGCTACGAGGCCCATGTGGCGCAAGTCACGCATTACGCCTCGCCGCCAACGCCCATAACCTCCGCACTCTGGCAAAGATCTTTCCCGCGCTGCGGCAGACACGAAAAGCCGGACTAGAGTGGCGTCGTCACACAACGCATGCACCGCTTTCTGCACCAGCAACAAGTTCTTTCACAAAGAGTGGACGGAAAGTGTGGATTCGCGGCTCAAGCGAGCCGGCAGGGACAGTGCGCCGACAGCAGAAAATATGCAAAAATAGCTTTTGCGATCGGTGCGGTCAGCGGCATCATGCACTTCAGTTCACATCGATCCTTTTGAAACAACCAAAAAAGCCACATAGCTCTGAGCCAATTCCACGAAATTGAGCGGTTGGGCAATTTATCGCAGTAATTTTATCAGGTATTGTGCCTGACCTTCAGACATGGTTTTTTTGCACCTACCGGGTCCCCCTAGCCAGCGCCAGGCACGCCCACTCCAGCATGTTTTGGGAGTGAGAATATGGGGATAAAGTACGCGCGTCTGCTGGCCATTATGCTGGCTGTTTCGCCATTTCACGCGGCGGCGGACGAGGCGGATCTGGCGGGCAAGATCGCCATTGAATTGAACACGGTAAGCGAGGACGACGGAAGTTGCACGCTGACCTTTATGGTCACGAACGGGCATTCTGTCGGCATCGAAAAGCTTGTGTATGAGACGGTGCTGTTTGATTCAGCCGGTGCCGTGAATCGTCTAACATTGTTTGATTTTGGAGCCTTGCCGGTTGGCCTCCCGCGGGTGCGGCAGTTCTCAGTGCCCAATTTGGCGTGCGGTGGCTTGGGGCGGGTCCTGTTTAATGGCCTGCACACTTGCGAGACCGCGGGCCTTGAGGCGAGCGCTTGTGCCAATGGCTTGGTGCCAACCAGTCGGGTAGACATTGAGGTGCTCGGGTGATGGATCAGGTGGCCGGCAAGTTGGTGGCGATTTTTGATCTGGGCGGGCCGGTGGTTGCGGCGCTGCTCGTTGTGTCGGTCGTGACCCTTGCGGTGCTGCTCTACAAGCTCTGGCAGTTTGCGGCAGCCCATGTGGGTCGGCACCAGGCGTTGCGCGCTGCTGTGGCGGCATGGGATGCCGGAGATCGCGCGCGGGCGCGGGAGGCGTTGGCGCGTTCAGGCAGCTATCTGGCGCCTTTGGTCGAAGGCGCATTTGACGGGCAGGACCGGGTGAGGCTTCAGGCCATGGCCGAAGAACGGTTTGTGCAGCTGGAGCGGGGATTTCGGTACTTGGATTCGGTGGCGCAGTTGGCGCCGTTGCTGGGGCTCTTTGGCACTGTCTTGGGTATGATCGAGGCATTTCAGTCGTTGCAAGAGGCCGGCGCACAGGTGGATCCGTCGATCCTGGCCGGAGGAATTTGGGTGGCGCTGTTGACCACGGCTGTTGGGTTGGTGGTCGCGATGCCGACCGCGCTGGCGCTGGCCTGGTTTGAGGGGCGGATGGAGCAGGAGCGCGTGGTGGCCGATGCGCTCATTCTGACCGCAGTTGCGCCGTCAAAGGTGCAGCACAGCCGAGAGACGGGGGCTGATGTGGTGCACGCCCGTGTCTAGGGTCCGTCGCGCACGGCGGCGATTGTCGATGACATCGCTGATCGACGTCATCTTTCTGCTGCTCCTGTTTTTCATGCTGACATCGACCTTTTCCCGATTTGCCGAGGTCGAGTTGACTTCGGGCGGGGCAGGGCAGGGCGCCGAGACGGCAAATGTTCCACCACTGTTTTTGCAATTGGGTCAGGACGTGGTGGCACTGAACGGCGAGACGGTCGCGATGGAGACGCTGGAGGCGTCTCTCGCGAATGCGGTGCCCGCAGGCGAGGCGCAGCCGGTGTTGGTGAGCTTGCGCGATGGCGTCACGGCGCAACGGTTGACCGATTTGCTCGTCGTGTTGCGGGAAGTGCCCGGCGTGCGCGTCTCGGTTTTGGGGGCTAGGTAATGCGCGCGCGTGCGGCCAGATCCAAGCGCGAGCCGACCATTGCTCTGATCAACATCGTGTTTCTGATGCTGGTGTTTTTCATGGTGGCGGGGACCTTGTCGCCGCCATTGGACAGGGATCTGGCGCTGGTGAACACCGATGATCTGGACGGGCGTCCACCACCTGACGCGCTGGTCGTGCATTCTGATGGGCGGTTGAGCTATCGCGGGACGAACCAGCCGGACGCGGCGTTCTATGTCGCCAGCCTAGAGCCTGAGGCGTTGGTCGAGATACGTGTCGTGCCGGACCGGGACATGCTTGCGGCGCAATTGGTGACGTTGGGTCGAGATCTGCGCAGGGCAGGGGCGCAGAGAGTTATCATCGTAACCGAGCGGGGGCTGGAATGATTGCGGCGTCGCGCTGGATTGCGGCTGCCGCGTTGGCCATCGCCGCCACGCTGCATCTTTTTGGCATCGTGCGCCTTAATTTGACTGACGACATTGAAATTGCAGGTGGGCAGGCCGGGGCAGTGCAGGCGTCGCTTGGCGATGCATTCGCGGACCTGTCCGAGGGTACTTTGACCGCGGTTGAAACCAAGAACGTAACCGAACCGCTTGAAGTGGAAGACACGGCTGCGGATCTGACAATCGAGAAAGCTCTGGTCGAAGCCGATCCAACGAGCAAGACACCGCGCCGGGAACCCGACGCCGCCGTGGCACAGACGCCTGTCGACATGGCACTGAATCACTGGCCGCCAGAGGCCGTCGTGACCGCCGCGACACCGGTGACCTCAGTTGAGCAACCTGATCCGCAAGCGACCATCGCAGCTGTCACGCATACCGAACTGGTGCCCACGCCCACCCTGCGCGCCACTGCAGCTAAGGATCGAGTGCAATCCTCTACGGCCAGAGCGCAAATTGAAACGCTCAGCGCTGTGACGCCGATTGCCCTGACACCCCCAAAAGCGGAGGTGCAGCCCGAGACGTTGACGGCGGATGAACCGGACCAATTGGAGGTCACGCAATCCCTGCGTCCAAAAGTGCGCAGCCGCGCCTTTGAGCAGCGGAACAAGACCGACGACCCGCCGCCCGCGCCTCGTCGTGTGACGCGCGCTGAACAGGCAACGCCTGCGACCCGCGGCAACCAAGCGCAAACCAATGCGAGGGCAGGGCAAACAGACGGCGCGGCAAATGCGGCGGCATCACAACGCGCCACTGGAAATCAGCGATCGGCCAACACCGGCAACGCCGCCGTGTCCAATTATCCCGGGAAAGTCGTGCAGCGCATCCAGCGTGTCCGTAGACCGAGGATCAAGGACGCGGGCGCGCCTGCTGTCGTCACTTTCCGCATTGCCGCCAATGGCGGCTTGAGTGCGGTGGCGATCCGGAGCAGTTCAGGCTCGGCCAAACTGGATCGGGCAGCCATCCAGATGATCCAGCGCGCCGCACCGTTTCCGCCGCCGCCTCCGGGTGCGCAAAGATCATTTAACATGCCGATACATGGAGGGTGAATAAGCCCATGGACCATGCCTTGCAGCGCGAAGGGCGCAAGATATGACCCACTATCTGACCGCCCTGTTTGGAATGTTGGCCGCAGCTTTTATGGCCGGGGCCGTTGCAATGTCGCCGGTGGAGGACGCGCAGCCATTGTCTTGCGACACTGTCGCTGATGACCCGGTCCAGCAACCGACCGACCAAGAGGATCTGGGGGCGATGGCATTCCTCGGACCGCAGTCAATCGAAGACGGATGTTACAACCACACTCAAGCAGGGGGCCTGCAGCATCTGCAACGCGACGCCCCGGCAGGGCATAGCCCCGCGCAATCTGTTCGGAATGCGCATGGCTCGCCGATTTCGGCCTGTGCCGCCTTGCTGATAATGGTGTTGTCCGGCGTGGAGGACCCGCATTTGATACCGGGGGCATGTGATTAGGCTTGGGTTGCCGACCTAGTCCGCCGCGATTTCCTGAATGACCGAGAACCCTTCGAATTTGGGCGCGCCCTGGTGCAGCTTGGCCGTGCTGCCTGCATCCTTGTGTGCTGCGCGAAAAGCGTCGGACCGGGTCCAGGCGCGAAACGCCTCTTCGGATGCCCAAACGGTGTGCGAAGCGTAGAGCCGTGTGCCGTCTTCTGCCTCGGGACCCTTGAGCATGTGGAATTCGACGAAGCCCTCCATGTCCTTGAGGTGGCTGTCGCGCCCCAGCCAGAGGTTTTCGAAGGCTTGCGCATTGTCCGTGGAAACGGTGAAGCGGTTCATTGCGATATACATTTGCTGTCCTCTCAAACCTGATTAAGCGCCACGAGGTGGTTGTCGAAAGCCAGCGGGTGCGTGGCCAATAGTGACAGGGCGTTGTCCTTGAGACTGTGAACGCGGCCTGTTCCGTCGGTGACGAGGCACTTGCCGTCGGGCGCGGTGCAGAGGCCACAGACATCCGTCGCCCTGACAGCGCCCGTTCGCGCACCCTCGCCGTCAAACACAAAGGTTGTGTTGCCACGCGGGGCGGAGGCCGCAAAGTGGCCATGCCCAAACGCGCTGACACTGCCGATATAGCCGTCGAGGCCGAAGAGGGCGGCATCATCCATCTGTGCTTGAGTCAGGGTGCCGCTACCTTCGTAAAGCGCGACCAGTGGTGGCGCATCGAACGGGTCGCCCTGCCATTGGAAGCCGCAGACCACAGTGCTGTCGGGCGCTGCCGCTATGTGGCGCAGGGAATTCTGGTGCAGATTGCCAGGCAGTTCGGCGAAATCAATAAGCTGGCCGGTTGTGTCGAACAGCGCGAGGTTGGGGCGCATGGTGTCGAGATTAAGCTTGTCGCGCCCTGTGTTGGGGTGCGTGCGGATGCCCCCATTGGCGACCGCGAGCAGACCATTTGGTAGGCGCAAGATTTCGTGCGGGCCAATGCCTGCAGACGCAAAACTGTCCAGCCGCCTGTAACCAGCCTTACGATCCCAGACGCCGATCCAGCCTTGACCCGTAGCGATGTCGTTTTCAGGCGTAAACAGAAGCGTCCCGTCGGGTGAGAACGCGCCGTGGCCGTAGAAGTGGCGGCCCTGCGGCGCGTGCAGCGTTTGAGTGACGGTGCCACGGGCGCAGTCAATGACCTTGGCAAAGGTGCCGGGGCGGCGGGCGATGGCCACCGCTTCGGCCACTTCCGGATGCGCGGCAGCGGCGTGACCGCGCGCGGGCAATGGGATTTCAAAGGTGACGCCACCTGCGGCCGTGAGCCCGACCAGCACGTGTTGGCCATCCGGGCGCATGGCGGCGCTGAGCGCAATGGGGTTGCCTGCGGCGGCCCAGCCAAGCGTTGGTGTCAGAGAGGCGGACGTCAGTCCTGCGAGGAAGGCGCGGCGCGATGGCATCAGTCGCCGTCAAGGCTGTTGAACCCCGCAGTGATGCCAAGGGGTTTGCCAATTTCCGTGTTCACGGCGTTCTGGATATCGCGCACGGTCCGCTGCAATGCCTCGACCCGGATTCGCCGGATTGGATCGGACACACCGGCGAGCGCAGGATCATTGAGGGCCGACGCCAATTCCTGCGCTTTGGCAAAGGCAGCGCGGGTGCCCGTCAGGTCGCCGTCGGTCATGGTGGTGGCAAGGTTTTCCAATGCAGCAAGTGACAGCTCGATATGGCGTTGCGACCGTTCGGACCGGCGCGCTTCGGCGCGACGGGGGCGGGGGCGGTCGAATGTGCCAAGTGGACGGCCAAGGCGTTGATCGTGCAGGAATTCGAGACCGGTGGACAGGGCGGTATAGAGCGCACGGCGCGTTTCATCGTCGTTTTGAAAGCGCGTATTGCCGTCGGTTCCTGCGGTGGTCATGAGCCTTGCAAAGGCAGGCCAGGCGGCAAGGATTGCTGCGGACTTGTCTGCAAGGCCGGTGGCGACCACTTGGGTCAGTCGGCAGGCATAATCTGCATCGCTTTGTGGATCGTAAAGCAGCCGTTCGAGCGCTGTGAACCCTTGGGCAGCGGCGGACACTTCGGCCCACGCAGCAGGGTCGTCGACAATTGGGTCTTGGGCCGCGATGAGCCGCCCCAGCGCCTTGCCAGTACTGTCCTTGGGATCCGGCCAGAAGGACATTTGCAGGGTCAGGGCCTGATCCTCGATCGGCCCAAACTGGATGTGACTGATCGAAATCCACGCGTCGTACGCAGTGTTGAACGCTGGGCGTACCGCTTCGGGCGTACAATCTGCGGCAGCATCCGAGGCGAGATCATCCGTGGCTCGTGCCAGAGCCACATGGCCGGGAAGAATATGTATGTCGATGGCGCGCTGCACATCTGCCATGGCGGGAAAGGCAGTCAGGCAGAGGGCGAGGGCAAGACGCATGTCATAGACTTTCGAGGAAACGGATGAGGGCGGCGCGGTCTGGCGGGGGCATGTTGATGACCGACTGTTTATGCCGCTTGGCCTCACCCCCGTGCCAAAGGACGGCTTCGAGCAGGTTGCGGGCGCGCCCGTCGTGCAAGAAGTACGTGTGGCCCGACACGGTTTCGGTCAGCCCAATGCCCCAAAGCGGCGGCGTGCGCCATTCCTGCCCGTTTGCACGGGCTTCGGGCCGGTTGTCGGCCAGCCCTGGCCCCATGTCATGCAGCAGCATGTCGGTGTAGGGCCAGATCAGCTGGAACGACTGTTCCGGCTGACCGTCGAGCCGATGGGTCACATGTTTGGGTGTGTGGCAGGAAATGCAGCCGGTTTCGTAGAAGACCTGTTTGCCGCGCAGGACCTGTGGGTTGTCTGTATCGCGCCGGGCAGGGACACCAAGGTTGGACGAGTAAAAGGAGACAAGCTCGAGGCCCACATCGCTGATCTCGGCATTGTCATGGATCGCGGTGTTGCCATTGGGTGCGGCGCGACACTTGGTTTGCAGATCCGTGCAGTCGCCAGAGCCCGCAGGGAAAAGCGTTGTGGAAATGCCGATGTCACCGGCAAATGCGCCGGCGGATTGCTCCCAAACAGAGGGCTTGCCCGCTTTCAGCCCGAAGCGGCCCAGCATCGGCACACCATATTCGGTGGACATGACGATTTGGGGACGCCCGGAAACGCCGTCACCGTCAGCATCATCTGGATCGGCCAGGGCGAGGATATCGGCGGCAGGGATCGCATCGAGTAGGCCAAGGCCGATCATTTGTGGTGCGATGCGCGGGCTGATCATCGCGTCGGGATGCAGTGCGCCGTAACCCAGGTTTGTCAGATCGTACTGCGGGGTTCGCAGGGACGCGGTTTCACCACCTGAAAGCTCGATCACCTCTTCGGTGTAGGTGATGCTGATATTCGCCTCTGCCGGGACGCCTGCGATGGAAAAGTCCTGAATCTGGCCGCCGTAGGCCGGTTCCGGCTGCGTCGCTATATACTCCTTGATATCATCGATCGTGGCGCCGCCGGGGATCGAGATACGCATCAGCATTGACGTTGCGCTGTCTTCTGGTCCCTCAGGCGGGTGGCCGCGCCCGTCCTTGAGATGGCAGCGCTGACAGGACCGCGCGTTGAACAGTGGTCCTAATCCATCGGACGCCAAAGTGGATGAAGGGGACGACACCCAGAGCTTTTTGAAGAGACCGTTGCCGACCTTGAAATCGAGCTCCTTTTCAAAGCTGATATTGCCCGAGGGTTGCGAAAACGCGTTGCGGCTGTCGATCACCCGCACGGTGGCTGCGCCAGCTGGGTTGCCTTCGAACTGCTCGGGTTTGGAGAAGTCAGTGGTCGGTCGGATCACCGCCGCGATCCGCTCTTTTTCGGCGCTTGTTCGTGGGATCACGGGCAAGTGTAAATCTGTGAGATCAGCTGTGGCGTCCAGCGGAAATGACAAATTTCCGACAAATACGATCAGGACTATGGTTGTGTGGCGGATCATGCCTTATAAATATACTCAGGAATTTTGAATGGCGAGGTGATTCCTGCCTCGTCTGCGAAGAGAGACCGCGACATGGTGCCCTTGCAATTGGATTTGATGGCCGACGCGCGCCCGGCGCCGCCACAACGGCATGTGTCAGATGCAGCTTTTTCCTATCTCAATTTCTTGCGGTTCGTGTCGATGTCCTGTCGCGTGAAGCCGCGCACTGACCTGTTCCAAGCCTGCGCGCTGCTGCATGTTGACCGGTCTGCAAGCCGCGAAGCGCATGCTGAGGCGCTGATGCGGTGCTTGGCAGAAGCCCTTGGAAAACAACCACGATTGCATTCTCCTGGCTCCGTTGAGATGACTTTTGATGAGAATTGGCTGGTTCAGTTGGGCGAAGCTATTGCGCGAGATGACGATGGCAGTATCGCTTTTTTGCTGAAGTCTCGTGTGCTTGCCGAACATCGGCGGCTGGTCCGCTTTTTGGTCGGGCGGATTTCAGAGTGTTTTTCTCTGCTTTAGAACAATTCTAAAAAATCCTTGCTTCCAGCTGTGCCTTGCCTAGATAACCGTGGGCAAGCCAGCCAGCAATGTGCAAGCCAGCGTCAATAACACGAGGGAGCTTGGGATGACCCAAACAGCTTTAGCGCTGTCCGCCGACGCGCGTGCCGCCATAGTCGAAGCGCTGAACCAGTCTGTGGCCGAAACTGCCGTCACAACGATGCTGGCGCAGAATTTTCACTGGAACGTCCGGGGAATGGCATTTGGTCCTTTGCACGAATTGTTCCAGAAAATCTATGAGGACCACTTCGTCGCGCAGGACGATCTGGCCGAACGCATCAAGGCGCTGGACGCCCATGCCGAAGGGACGCTGGTCGGTATGCTGGCGCGGTCCAAGGTCAAGGAACATGACGGTCACGCGACCGACAAAGAGATGATCAAAATGATGCAAGAGGCCCAGGAGATCCTGGCGGCCACCCTTGCCGGTGCCGGCGAAACCGCTGCCGAGGCAGGTGACACGCTGACCGAGGATTTGTGTATCGCCCGCGGGCAGGAGCACGAAAAGTTCGCGTGGTTCCTGCGGTCGCATTTGGCCTGATCGTTTTGTGCCTTTGAGCGCAGGGAGCCACCCAGATCCTCAGCCACCCGCTGCGGTAGCCAAGAATCCAGGCAGCAACCGACGCAGGGTCTCATTGACCCGGGGGCCAAGCCACGTCTCTCTCACAGCGGCGATGGCTTGGCCCTTGTTTGTTTCGATCAGTTCAATGCGACGGCTGCCGAGAAGGGCGGCGCGAGCTTCATCTTGTCCACACAGACGGCTTTGTTTTCGAATCCAGTGTCGATACGGCAAGCGCCGATGATCATCTTGTAGGTTTCCACGTCCGTATCGGTGGCAGAGCAAGGGGCATTCGGTGTCTCGAACGTGGCGGTGGTCGACGCGCCGGCGGCCACGTTGGAGAAAGATGCGCCTTTGGAACGGCCCACTTGCACATCGCCCACGAAGTTCAGAAAGAATGCGTTGATCTCGGTCAGCGGCTGATCCGTGCCGTTGGTCAACTCAACCGTGATGGTGCAATAGTAGTCCCGTTTACCAATTTCCTTAAGCGCCAAGGTATACTCGGCGGCAGCGGGTGAGGCACAAACTGCAAAGCAGGCGATTAGAGGCAAGCGCACATCGGCTTCCTTATGCGACGTCGCGAACGGCGGCGACCGGTTTCACCTTTTTCTTCAGGCATTTGCGCAGATATTGTGGTGCCCAGTGTTTGTAACGCCCCAACCGGGATTGCTGGCCCACCAGCATTTCCACAAAGGCTAGGCGATGTTTTTCTTTCTTGAGTTCCTTGAACAGGGATTTCTGCGCCTTGGTCATGGAACAGCCGATGCAATGACCGTCCCGCTTGAACTTGCAAACGTCGATGCAGGGGCTTGGGGTCTTGGCCACGTGATACCTCGCTGATGGAACAGTAGCTGGGTCGTCCGGTCAAAAAAATGCGATGCGCGCATCGGACCATGCGGTGTGCGGTGCGCGCGCTCGCTGCCAGAGGGAACAGCAGAGTGCGGCCCGATTTCTTTGAAAACGCCGGGCCGCACAGGGGAGCGCGTTACTGGAACACCGCGTCAGGGTTATCGAGGCTGTCGGAGCCCTCGATCTCGATTGCATCGACGCCCAGGACTGCGACGGCACGTTCGATGGACCGGGTTTGGTTGATCAGCGCGTTGACGCCGCCCATGATCAGCGCCTCGCCCGCCGCGTTGCCGCGTTCCAGCATGGAGTCATATGCAAATCCGGATTCGGCGGCGATCTTCATTTCCAGCATTTCAAGCACAGCCGCATCAAGCCGCGCTTTCATTTCCGCATCCACGCCCGCATCCGCGGCGGCCACAAGCGACGCGAGCGACTCACCGGACACGACAGAACCGTCCACCCGCGTGTAGCTGCCCAGATAGACGTTGCGGATGCCCACAGCGTTGTAGAAGTGGTCATTGTGGGTGTTGTCGGCGAAGCAGGAATGCTCTTCTTCGGGGTCGTTCAGCATGACGCCAAGGCGCATGCGCTCGCCCGCAGTCTCGCCATAAGACAGGGATCCCATGCCGGTCAGGATCGTGCTGATCCCGGCGGTTTCGTCTGCGGTCAGTTGGGCGCGGGCGTCCCCATCTTCCTGCCATTGCGCCACCATCCATTCCAGATCGGACACCAGCAGCTCCGTTGCCGCTGTTAGATATTGGGCGCGGCGGTCGCAGTTCCCGCCTGTGCAGGCATCACCTTGGGCATAGTCAGTCCAAGGGCGATTGCCCGCACCTGATCCGTGACCATTGAGGTCTTGGCCCCAGAGCAGAAATTCGACGGCGTGATAGCCCGTTGCAACGTTTGCTTCGACGCCATCAGCTTCGTGCAGTGTTTCTTCAAGCAAGGTTGCAGTGATTGAGGATGCATCAACGGTTTCACCCGAAAGAGTGAACGACGCATTGGCCACCACATTCAGGACGGCATATTCGTTTTCATCTGTGGCTCCGCCATAGGTCGCGTCCACATAGTCGATGAGGCCTTCGTCCAGCGGCCAAGCATTTACCTTGCCTTCCCAATCATCGACGATCGCGTTGCCAAAGCGATAGACCTCGGTCTGCTGATAGGGCACGCGGGCCGCCAGCCAGGCTTGCTTGGCGGCTTCGAGCGCTTCGGCGGAAGGCGTTTCCGTGAGTGTGTTGACAGCGGCCAGCAGCGTTTGCGCGGTTGTGAGGCTGTCGGAGTATTTTGCCAACGCAATGTCAGCGTAATTGTCCAAAACGGCAGCCTTGTCCGCGAAGACGGGAGCGGTCGCCAAAAGCACTGTCCCAAGTGCCGTGGTCATAGTTAGTTTCATAGGTGGATTTCCCCTTGTGTTTTTTCTGACGGATTAGTGCAGACGGACGACTCGCGTCGCGTCTGTGGGTGAGTTCGGTGCGTTTGCGGCGCGGTGTATCCGGCGAATGGTGTCGCCAACTTCGCCTGCCAATATGGCGATGTGCTCGGCATGGGCTGGACTGGACAGAAGCGTCGCGATCAAAGCAGCGTCGTTCAGGTGCCCGTCCGAGGCCGTACGGATAAGATGCACAAGCACACATTCATCTGAGCCGACGCTATTGCAGCCGACTTGGTGCCGCACCAATGGTCGGTTCGCCGTGTCGACGATCTTTTTCATTAATCTTTCGAAATTTGCCCAGGCCTGTTCTGCGTCTGCCGCGGGCAATGCGCCAGTATAGTCTCGACGTGCGTGGCGTTGGCCATCTGGTCCTTCACACCAAAGGCGAATGTTAAGCACGACATTGGCTTCCCAAGTGTCCATGCTCTCAAGGGCAGCGATGGATGCACCGCCGCGTTGGTAATGCGCATGCGTCATTTGTTCAGGATCAGCTTTCCAGCGCGAGTGATGCGCAAGTAATAGATTTGCCCATCCAGCACGATCGACGCCTGACTGCCGTGCTTGATCAAATCGCGCGCATCATAGGTGTCAATTTGTTTTCTATCGGGTTTTGTCGTGGGCTTTGGGACGTCTGTCATCATGTTCATTTTGTCCGCTCCAGATGGTCGAGCATCCGCTCGACGTATTGGTCCGCCGGAACATCTCCATTCATCACCTCCCGCAACAATTCCTGACTGCACGGTTTTGCACCGAGCTTGCTTTGCGCCGCGTCGCGGTCCGGTTTGTCGGGTTTGACCATGTCTCTGTTCCTGTCGGATCGGTGCGTCCGGGCTGCCCAAGCGTGGGGTGGCTGAGACTCGCTGAGAATATGTTGATTATTTTTGTCGGGTACGTCAATCCTGAGTATTACTGTAAGAAAAGAAAAAGGCGCGGAAGAACCGCGCCTTTCCAGAAGCTTGGCAGAGTTTGGCTTATTCCCAGCCGACCTCGTTAAAAATTGCCTGCGCTTTGGGCACGTTGTTGGCGATTGTTGTCGCGTCGAGATCATCCGGACGAAACAGCCCAAGCGTTGCGACCGAGGGGCTGATCGCGACACCAGGGACAGCAGGGTATTCGTCGTTGCCCGCCGAGAAGTACTGTTGCGCTTGCGCAGAGGCGAGGTACTCGAGGAACTTGATCGCGTTGTCCTTGTTCGGTGCGTTTGCTGCAACACCACCACCTGACAGGTTCATGTGCGCACCTTCACCGTTCTGCGCCGGGAAGACCCAGCCGATATTTGCGCGCGCATCTGCCGGCAGGCCATCGACGTCCTTACGGATCGCGCGAGCGAAGTAATAGGTGTTCGAGATCGAGATGTCGCATTCCCCCGACACGAGGCCGCGAAGCTGGTCCGTGTCGCCGCCCTGCGGGTCACGTGCGAAGTTGTCGACAACCCCCTGAGCCCAACCTTTGGCCGCTTCTTCGCCGTGGTTTGCGATCACGGATGCCAAAAGGGTTTGGCTATACACGTTCGAGGACGAGCGGTGGCAAACTTTGCCTTTGAAGGCAGGATCGGCCAGGTCCACGTAGGATTTGGGCGGGTTGGCCACGTCGTTTTTGTCGTAAAAAATGATGCGCGCGCGCTGGCTGAAGCCGAACCACTGGTTGTCATCGTCTTGCAGGTTGGCCGGGATCAGGTCCTCGAGCGTGCCGCTTTCGATCGACTGCAACACACCTGCATCTTTGGCGCGTTCAAGACGCGAGGTATCAACGGTCAGCAGAATGTCCGCGGGCGAATTGGCGCCTTCGGATTTCATGCGTTCGATCAGCTCATCGGCCTTGCCTTCGATCCGGTTGATGGTGATGCCAGTTGCCTCGGTAAAATCGGAATAGAGCCGCTCGTCAGTGTCGTAGTGGCGCGAGGAATAAAGGTTCAACTCGCCTTCCGCGACAGCGCTTGTGCCGGTGACAGCCGCAACAGCCAGAGTGACGAAGGTGGACTTGGTGGTCATGGAAATACTCCCTGTTTTCCACAGAAATTAATCTTACAGAAATGGTCAGTTACAGAAGTCTGAGCGCAAGACAACCCTTTCCGATAGAAATAGTCAGGAATCACTTGCTAAAACCTGACTTTTTCGATCATGTTTCTGGCACCAAGCCGTAGCACGTGCTGCACGCCCGGTGATTTCAATCCCGGCCGGAGCGTGCATGTGTACCTTGATCCTCTCTCATATCGGTATCTGCGCCGCCTTTTGCGGGGTTTTGCAGCTGGTATGCGACCGGAAATGATGCGTCTCGGAACGCATCCGATGGACGCCTACAGCCACCGCTATATCCCGCAATCCAAGAGGAGTTCTGATGTCTGACTGTTCGCGAAAGTGTGACAACCGCATGGCCCTGGGTGATCAATCGCTTGCTGCATTGAATGTCGATCCGGTCGAGTTCGGGTTTCTATCCGCCGCCCGATACTTCTGTCTGTCGTTTTCCGAACCGCATGGTGGCGCATGGGTGACGGCAATGTTGAGCGCTGAGTGCTTCTTTCCGGGCGCAGGCAGCGCGGAGAAGATGCGGCGAGCTCTGGCCGTGGTGCAAGAGATGCGAACCTCACGCAGATCCACCTTTCGTTTTTCCAATCCAAGATGCGAGATTTGCAGTGGCATTGTAACGGAAGACGAACGTCATTTGTTGCAGTTGATCCAGCATGCGCGCGCGCGAAATGGGTCTCTTGTGGCCTCGTCGGCAATGTTGCTGTGCGAAGGGCGCAATACGGACCATTTGCGCGTTGCCGCGCAAGAATTTGCAGAACTGGTTGGAACATCGATGCGAGACAGCGTCGAGGTCTAGGCGTCCTCAACTTCGAAAATCGCCGGGATCGCGGGGCAGGGGATCAGCTCATTCCCAATCACATCAGCCAGCGTCGTACGGTGCAGAAACACATAGACATGCGCACTAAGTCCCTCCCACAGCCGGTTTGACAAGGACTGTGCTTTGGTGCCGGAGGCACCCCCCTTGGCCCCGGCGCCGGTACTGAGCGCATTGACAGATTCGTCCACGGCCGAGAGCACCTCATCAATCCGAATGTCAGTAGGGGACTTGGCCAGCTTGTATCCACCTCCAGGCCCACGCACTGAGATTACCAAGCCACGCCGTCGCAGCTTTGCAAAAAGCTGTTCGAGGTAAGGCATGGAAATGTTTTGTCGCTTGCTCAGATCATTCATTGTCACGAGGCCGGTATCCTGATGAAAGGCAATGTCGACCAGTGCAACGAGTGCGTAGCGTCCTTTGGTGCTGAGTTTCATGCAGGCCTCCTGTGGAGTTGGGAAACAGGGGGTGGCGAGGTGGTGAACAGTGCGCGCATGTCAGTGTCCCATGTCCATGGTTGCCTGTGCGCTGTGCGGCAGCACAAATGGGGCGGGGCCCACGGGCGTTGCATTGACGGTCAAGCTGCACCCATAGGCGCGCGACAGGATTTCGTCGGTCATTACTTCGGCTGGCGAACCGGCGGCCAGAACCTGCCCGTCGGCCATGATAAGTACGTGATCGGCAAACAGGCCGGTAAGGTTCAGATCGTGCATGACCGCGACCACGCCCCCCCCGGCCTCGGCAAAGGCGCGTGCAATGGACATGACCTGAAGCTGGTGCGCTATGTCGAGCGACGAGACGGGTTCATCCAGCATCAGCCAGCGGGGACCGTCGTCGGCGGTCGGCTCCCAGATCTGGGCCAGCACGCGGGCCAGTTGCACACGCTGCTGTTCGCCGCCTGACAGCTCCTGATAGAAGCGGTGCGCGTAATTCTGGAGACCTACGCGGGCAAGCGCCGCTTCGGCGCGGCTGGCGTGATCTGCACCCAAGCCAGCGGTTAGACCGATCCGCACCACCTCGATGGCATGAAACGGGAAGGCGAGCGTTGACGCCTGTGGCAGCACTCCGCGTATTGCTGCCAGCTCCCAAGGCTTGGCCTGTGCGACCTCCATGCCGTTCAGATGGATTCGGCCGTCGTAAGGCAGGTCACCACAGACCGCTTTGATCAGGGTCGATTTCCCAGATCCGTTTGGGCCGACGATTGCCGTCAGCGTGCCAGGCAGTGCGTCCATCGCCAGCCTGTGCAGGACCTTATGTCGGCCATAGGAAACAGATAGGTCGCGCGCGGTGAGCGTCATAGATCCACCATCCCGCGCTGTCGCAAAAGGATCCAGAGAAAGACTGGTGCGCCCAGCACCGCCGTCACGATTCCGATCGGCAGCTCGGCGGGTGCGATGATCACCCGCGCGATCACGTCCGCCAGTACCAGCAGCAGCGCGCCCAGAAGGGCGGCGTTGATCAGGAGCGGACGGTGGTCAGGCCCTGTTCCAAGGCGCAGGAGGTGCGGCACCACGATGCCGATAAAACCGATGCCGCCCGATACCGCGACTGCGGCACCGGTTGCCGCGGCAACAGTCAGGATGGCAAGGTTTTTGACCCGCTGAACGTTCAGGCCAATATGCGTAGCGGTCGCTTCGCCAAGTGCCAGACCGTTCAGCCCACGCCCCAGCGCACAGGCCGCAATGACAGCTATCAGGATGATCGGCCCGGCTACGACGACCTTGGTCCAACTCGCCCCGCCAAGCGATCCGAGGCCCCAAAAGGTAAGATCGCGCAATTGTCTGTCATCCGAGATGTAAACGAGGATACCGGACAACGCCCCCGCCAGGGCGCCAAGCGCGATACCAGCCAGCAGCATCGTGGCCACTGATGTTCTCCCCCGGCGCGTTGACACCTGATACAGCACCATTGTGCTGGCCCAGCCGCCCAGAAATGCGGCCACAGGCACCAATTGATCGCCCACCGCAGCAGCAAGCCAAATGGGGGCAAAACCGGCTAGAACAATGGCCGTGATCGCACCAAGGCCCGCGCCTGCGCTGACCCCGACCAAGCCGGGATCTGCCAAAGGGTTGCGAAAAAGGCCCTGCATCACTGCGCCACCGACGGCAAGTGCCGCCCCCACAAGCAGTCCCAGCACAAGCCGTGGCGCGCGGATATCCCAAAGAACGATGGCCTCCATCCGGGTCAGCGCCTCGCCCTGCGCAAGCTTCAGAAGGGCGGTGCCAAGAGCTACGTCCGTTGCCCCCACCGTCAGGCTGAACAAGCCCACGAGTAGCAGAGCGACCCCCAGAACTACATGCATTTGCCGGGCACGTGCGACACGGCTTTGCGGCATATGATCGGCCAGAGCCATGGGCTTATGTGGGGTAGAGCGCGCGGTTCAGTGCAGTCACCGCATCAGCCGTGCGAGGGCCGAACCCCAACAGGAACAGCCCGTCCATGCGCACGACCTTGCGCATCTCTGCGGCGGGCGTCGCCGCCAGAGCGGGCAAAGCGAACAATTCAGCATCGGTCGAGGCATGTCCTCCGCCACGATCCATCATTAGAATGACATCCGGAGCTGCTGCGCTCGCCGCCTCGTCCGAAAGAGGTTTGTATCCTTCAAAACTGGATATGGCGTTCACACCGCCTGCCATCTTGATGATGCCGTCAGCCCCAGTACCTGTGCCGGACGCCAGGATGCGCCCGCCCTGGGTGGACAGGATGAACATGACACGCGCTTTGTCCTCATCCCTGCGAGCCGCGCGATTGAGCGCCATGCTCAGCGCATCGCGGGTTTCGGTGGCCAGTTTTGCCGAACGATCTTGGACATCTAGGGCCGCACCTACAGTTTCGATTTTGCGCACGATCGCTTCCGTGTCATAACCCGTCGGCACTTGCGCAAATTTGACAGACGCCGCGCGCAGGATATCGATAACCTCGGGCGGGCCAGCCCCTTCGGCGGATACGATCAATTCTGGTGCGAAAGACAACACCCCTTCGGCTGATAAGCTGCGCATGTATCCCACATCCGGCAACTCTTGTGCAGCCGCAGGGAAGGTGGATGTCGTATCGCGCGCCAGCAACCTGTGGTCCTGATCGAGCGCATAGATGATTTCGGTGACATCCCCGCCGATGGAAATCACGTCCTGCGCGCCGCCTGCTGCCAGTAGCCGCGGGGGCATTACTCCCAGTGCGAGAGACAGGCTGAGAAAACTGCGTCGATCCATCATGCGGGAACCGCTTGCAGGTCTTCGACAATCGCGCGGAAGGCCGGGCGACTGTCGCGCCCTTCCTTGGGCACGCCGAACACCTGGAAAATCAGTGCGCCGCTTGCATCAAAGGCCTCGACCGATGTGGCCGTGCCGCGTTGCGTCGGCTTGTCGACGGCCCAAACCTCGGCCACTTCGTCGCGGCGCAGGTGCAGGTTAAAGCCGGGATCCATCACGTTTTGCCACGGCCCCATGGGTTTGAGCGTGTGCAGCGCCCCGGTGTGGATCTGGATGCACCCATGATTGCCAACAAACAGCATCACCTCAATGCCAGAGCTTTGCAGGCTGATCAGCAGCGCGTCGACCGCATCGGGCGAAAGCTGACGGGCAAACGGCAGGCCCGCCGCCCGGTAGGCCCCAAGACGGTTCATCTTCAACTTGGACACAAGGCGCAGGAATTGATGTGTATCGGTCAGTCGCGCCCATTCCTTGCGCAGGATGTCGACTTTGTCCTCGGCGATCTTGGCGGGTTCAGTTGGCGCGCGATCCGTAAACTGCGCTTCGGGTGACTGATTGTCCGACGCCATGGTCCGCGTCATCTGCGCGAAGGCTTTGTGATCCGAACCGTCGCGAAGGAAAATCTTGTGAACCGCATCGCCTGCGGCATCAAACACCTGCAGACTGCGCTGCGTGCCTGCATCACCATCCCGTTCAACGAGGAAGGCGTGTTGCCAGCGGCTGGGGAAAATGCGCAGGTCGATGTCCTCAGTCAGGATCATCGCCGCGTGGTTGCCCGGATGGTAGTTGTCGTAGACGCCTACCTTTTCGTGCACGCAGGATGCATTTCTGGTCAACGCCATAACCTCGCCCAGGTCTTGCGCGGCCTCCATGACAACATCCGGATGCGCATCAATCCGGGTCACACCCTTGCCGCAATACGCGGCAACAAGGGCGGCCTCGCTGATGCCAAGAGTCTCGGCAAAGTCGCGGTCACGCGGCCGGGGCGCTTCTGCGCGGCGGGCGCGGATATCTGCAGCTGTGTATGTTTGGTTTTGCACGGTGTCCGGTCTCGCTCAAAAGAGAGGTTCCCAATTGCTGGGCCAGACGGCGTGGCTATGGTGCTTGGTGATTGAGGTTAGTCGGTCGGCGATTGCGGCGCAATGGCGCGCCATAAAATTCTTTACTTCTTTTGTCGGGATAAATAATTTTGACGTCAACGCGCGCTCCACCCCACTCTCGGCAGGCCCCGCGCTGGACCAACGACAACATGTGGGGATGACATGCAGAAATGCATTTTCGGGGGTGCGGTCATGCTGGCCGCGAGTGCGAATTTCGTTCAGGCGCAGGAGGAACCGGTGGAATTGCCGCCGCTGGTTTTGGGGACTGCCCTACGAGATGATCGGGACATTCTGGATACGCCGGTTGCTGCGTCCGTAATCGACGGTGAAGAGCTGGAACAACGGCAAGCGGACACCTACGAGGAATTGGTCGGCGAGCTACCCGGAGTTCTGATTGAAGGCGGGCCGCGCGGCGTGGCGCAGGAGCCGAATATCCGCGGGTTTCAGGACGAGCAGGTCGTGTTGCGGCTGGATGGCGGCCGGTTGAACTTTAACCGGGCGCATAGCGGACGCTTCTTTTTTGATCCAGACATCGTGCAGCGGGTCGAGGTTGTGCGCGGCGGCGGGTCCACCCTGTTCGGATCCGGCGCCATCGGCGGCGTTATTGCTGTTGAAACCAAAGACGCAGCAGACCTGCTGCGCCCCGGCCAGACCACTGGCGCGCGACTGCGGTTTGGCTTTACCGACAACGGCGAAATCTACAGCCCAAGCGCTACGGTTTTCGGCGATTTCGGCGCTTTCGACTATTTGGCATTCATCGGTGGGCGCGAAGCCGGGGAAGACCAGGATGACGGCAATGGCAATGGAATTCTGCGGTCTGAAGTTGATTCCCTTAACGGGCTGCTCAAGCTCGGCTTCGAACCAAATGAGGACCAGCGTTTTGAGCTGAACTTGTCTTACTTCGAAGACGAAGGTCGCATCCCTCCCAACGCGAACACCACCGCCAATCTCGATCCTGTGGATGGGAACGACTCTGATCGGGCTTCAGAGATCTTTACCTATCGGCTGTCCTGGGATTGGAACCCAGATAACTCCAGCTTGGTCGATCTGTCCGTGCTGTTCTTTGGCAATACGCTTGAGATCACAGATGACCGCATTCGCGACGGCCGCGCTGATGTCACGGAGTATGACACAATCGGGTTCGAGGTCGTGAACCGGTCGCAATTCGACATGGGTGTGCCAATTGAATTGGTCTACGGCATTGAGGCATTCCGCGATGAGCAGACCGGTACGCGCAGCGGTGGACCCCGGACGCAATTCCCGAATGCCGAAGCCACCACTTACGGTGTGTTCGCCGAAGCAACGTTCGGGGTGTCGGATCGGTTGGACGTCATCGCGGGTGTGCGTTTTGACAGCTATGATCGCGACGTGGACGATCCCACGCTGGCGGACGTGGAGGATGACTTCTTCTCGCCTCGGATCGGGATTAGCTTCCGCCCGAATGACAACTGGCAAATATTCGGCAACGTGGCGCGCGCATTTCGTGCGCCAACGCTGACCGAGTTGTACAACGACGGGGTGCACTTCCCCTATGGAACAGTTGTTCTCGGGCCTCCAGGCACCCCTCCGACGGAGATCACGAACAACTTCGTGCCCACGCCGGATTTGAAACCGGAAGAGTCCACACAGATCGAAATTGGGGCGCGCTTTGAAAAGGTGAATAGGTTCCGACCCGGTGACACGCTGCGGTTTTCAGCCAATGTCTATTTTGCTGATGTCAAAAACTTCATCGACACAGTTGTGACAGGCCCGGATTTCTCGCGCCTTGGGCCGCCAACGTTCAGTACGGCGCTTGGGGACACATTCCAGCGGAATGTTGATGCCGAATTGTATGGGTTTGAAGCCGAAGTTGACTATGACGCGGGCAATTGGTTTGGCGGATTGGCTTTGACGCTGGCAGACGGAAAATCCAAGGAACCAGGAGACGAACTGGGGTCTATTCCCCAACCGCGTCTGAGTGCGACCTTGGGCTTTCGGCCAACGTCCGATTGGACAGTTGGGGGCCGCGTGACCTTTGCCGGAGATCAAAACGACGTGCCGTCTGGTGGGCGTGCTGGCGAATCCTACACGGTCGTTGACCTGTTCGGATCCTGGGCCCCATCGCGTGGACCGCTCGAGAATGCTGTGTTTCGGGCCAGCATCGACAACGTCTTTGACGAGCAATACACGATCTTCCCCAACGAGCTGCCGCAGCCGGGGCGGTCCTTCAAGGTCTCAGCCACGTTCGAATTCTAGCTCTCATTTCACGCACAAATTGAAAGGGCGGGCAGTCATTGCGCGCCCTTTTTTTTGCGGCGGTGCAAATTCACGGTGCCGCGCCTTTTGCTGTCATTGCTAATTCTGATTAAGTCTGTCAGGTAAATGCCACCTAGCTGGAACACCTTTTCTGTCTTGCCCGGTAGAAAACTGACGCAAGCGTTGCGAGCGTTTCGGAAAGGAAAGCTGGACCCCATGACGATTTTTACTGATTTACTGCGGATGGATGATATTGCGCGCCCTCACGGAAGCGGGTTGCATCCCAAGTTGCGCGCAGCGCTCGAGGCCGATTTGCGATGGCCAAGCAAGTCTGCAGCGCCCGTTCCAACGAACCGAGTTGACCCAGATGAGATGCCTGAGAACGTCATTTCCCTCGCGGGTCGAAAGCCTACGATAAACGAAAAAAGTGCATGACGCTGGATGCGCTGTCTGCGCATTCTCCGCGCGTTCATACAGAAGTTTGGGCTTTGACGTTACGGGCTCGGGCTGCTTACCGTCACAGGATTTTTCTTGTTCGCCGGTGCTGTGCCGGAACAGACGTCTTGGCAGATTGCCTTTTCCACAGCGCTTGAACGTTGAGCGCGGGATAATGGTCTGCCTATAGCTCTTGCGATGTCCGAATTGGTGCGGTCCATTAACAATGTAAGCATCGAATTTGTCAGTAGCGATCCCTGTAAGCCGCGATGAGGTTAAGGTGTTGACCCGCAGCATTCTGGATCCATATGCGATCCACTCTGCGCTCGCGGTAGCAGATTATACTTCCAAAGAAGCTCAGACCGCTCGTGTTTGCTGGTTGTCAGGCCAAACTGCCAGGCGGGCAAGGTGCTGCGACCGATCAAATGGCGGCAGCGAGCCCAAACTGCGCGATGCTGCAATATGCATGAATGGCTTAGAGACTACAAAACCCGAAAATGAGTTTTGGCAAACTGGATCATTGACCATTTCGCGGCGAGAGCTTTAAGTGCGGCTGATGGTTCTCAAAGACGTCCGAGTCGGCGAGATGAAAAGGGAACACGGTGAGGTGCCGCAAAAGCATCAAATCCGTGACTGCCCCCGCAACTGTAGGCGGTGAGCGACCCCGAAGAACACCACTGGGCCCACGCGTTAGGGGTGGCCTGGGAAGGTTCGGGGGAGCGGTGATCCGCAAGTCAGGAGACCTGCCATCGAAGATGTAACTGACCCAGGCGGGGTGTCCTGGAAGGAGGCTTTGATGGTACGCATTTCGCGTCACGACATGGTTAGACCCTTCCGTTCGCACTCAAGCAAGAGTGGTGCGGAGAATGGTGAAAAAGCCCAGCATTGAGCCCGTCTTTTCGAACCGACCGAACATGATGCTCTGCTCTTGGGCAACTGGGGTGTTGCTGTGACGGCCGCGATCTCTGCCCAGGGAGTGACATGTGCGGCCTCAAATGGTGCGGTGCTTCTGCGAGATGTGTCTTTTGACGTGGAGCACGGGGCAATTCTGGCGATTGCGGGCCCGAATGGGGCGGGCAAGACCACATTGCTGAATGTGCTCTGTGGGATCAACGCTCCGACAAGTGGCGACGTTTGCATTAATGGCGCCAACCTGAAAAACCTCACCGCCACGGAGCGTGCGCGCCAGATCGCAGTCGTTGGGCAACAGGATATTCCCGATGGGCGGCTCACGCTGAGAGAGTATGTGACCCTTGGTCAGATCCCCATTCAAGCGGATTGTTCAGCGCCTGAACATGCGCAGGCCCTATCGCATACTTTGGACATTACCGGTCTGACGGCCCTTGCCGATAAGCGCATGGGTGTCTTGTCGGGGGGCGAACGGCAGCGCGCGCATATCGCGCGGGCGCTCGCTCAGAAACCATTTGTTCTGTTTCTCGATGAGCCCACAAACCACCTCGATCCTGACGCCAAGGGCAAGATGCTCTCCCTGGTGGCGGGCCTCGGGATCTCTGTAATCATGGTGCTGCATGATCTGGTGCTTATCCCCGAAT
>JBCBCS010000022.1:0-26164 GCA_038530475.1 Pseudomonadota bacterium | reverse complement strand
GGGCCCCCCATCAGGGTCAAGATGGACGCGCGCGGTTGTAGCTCAGTTGGTTAGAGTACCGGCCTGTCACGCCGGGGGTCGCGGGTTCGAGCCCCGTCAACCGCGCCACTTCTTCCCGCCTCTGCGTCAGAAATACCCCATATCCGTCAGCATTTGCATCACCGCCGTGGGCCCCGCGCCAAGGATGATCCCGATGACGCCACCCACCGCCAGGCTTGCGGGCATGCCGTGGGCTTTGCCCAGATCGCGGATCGCTTCGCGGACAACCCACCAGAAAAGCCCGCCGGACACCGCCAATGCAACGCCAAGGCCGACACGCATGTTGGTGACGTCCTCTGCTGTGGCCTCCGCGCCGACGAAGCCTTTGACTACAGACGGAAAGTTCGCGGCCAGATAGGCGGTGATCGCCATCCAGATCGCACCTAGGATCAGGTTGTTGATGATCGCCATCCGGAACCGTTGTTCGTAGGTTTGTGGCGTTTGAACCGGATATGGGGTCATGACGTCGGGCGTTCCTGTCGTTCCGATCAGATCCGCCTGCGCGCCACCGGGCACGGCGATCGACTCAGATGTGGATTGAATACGGGCGAGGCGGTCTGCGAATGACTGATCCATAAGCGGGCTCCCAAACACGAACGATGAACGGACGGGGTCAGTCTGCACCCCGCTGGGGCGTAGATTGGGACGGATCAGGGCGATTTTCGGGCAAGGTCAGGTGAGTGCCGCCAGCACCCGCGCCCAGGATCGAATGCCTTTGTGGAAGGCCTCCACGTCATACTTCTCGTTCGGGGAATGGATGCGGTCATCCTCGGACGCAAAGCCGATGAGCATCGCGTCCATGTCGAGGACGGTTTTGAAATGCCCGGCAATCGGGATCGAGCCGCCCATGCCGACGAAAACGGCCTCTCGGTTCCATTCGTCCGACAGCGCCTGACGGGCGTGTTCGAATTCCGGTCGGTCGGTGTTCATCACGCTGGCGGGTGCGCCTTCGAGGTCATTGTCCCACGTCACCCGTGTATCCGGGCGCAGCTGGCTTTCCACGTGCGCGCGCAGTTTGTCGCGGATGTCGTCGGGATCCATGTCGCCCACAAGGCGGCAAGTGATTTTGCAATGGGCCTCCGCCGGAATCACGGTCTTAGATCCAGCACCCTGATAGCCGCCCCACATCCCGTTCACCTCCAGCGTGGGGCGCGACCATTGCTGTTCGAGGATGGAATAGCCCTGCTCACCAGCGGGCGTCGTCAGGCCGGCATTGGCCATATAATCCTCAGCGTCAAAGCCGCAGGTCTCCCATTGGGCGCGCAGGTTGTCGCCAATCTCAATCACGTCGTCATAAAAGCCGGGAATCGTCACCCGGCCCTCGTCATCATGAAAGCTTGCCACGATCCGCGCCAATTCCTTGAGCGGGTTCACCGCCGGGCCGCCGTAATGGCCCGAATGCAGGTCCATTGCGGGGCCGTGGAGCGTGAATTCGTCCTTGAGCATGCCCCGCAGCTGCGACGCGATCGACGGCACGCCCGGGGCGACCATGCCGGTGTCGCAAATCAGGGCGAGGTCAGCCTTTAGCTCCTCTGCGTTGTCTTCCATGAAAGGCACAAGGGAGGGGGAGCCTGTCTCCTCTTCTCCTTCGAACAGAAAGGTGATCTGGCAGGGCAGGGTGCCATGGACGGCCTTCCACGCGCGGCACGCTTCAACGAAGGTCATCAACTGGCCTTTGTCGTCAGAGGTGCCACGGCCCCGGATGATCTTTTTGCCGTCCCGTTCGTCAATGAAGGGGTCAAACGGGTCGTGATCCCAAAGCTCAATCGGATCGACGGGCTGCACGTCGTAATGGCCGTAGAACAGCAGGTGCGTGCCGTCTCCGCCCGCGTCCCCATTCACGTGACCAACCACCATGGGATGCATCGGTGTGGGGCGTTTTTCGGCCGTCACCCCCAGCGATTCCAGATCCGCAACCAACCAATCCGCCGCCTTGTCGACCTCATCCATGTAGGCCGGATCGGTGGAGACCGATTGCAGCCGCAAGAACCCCATGAGCCGCTCAAGCGCTGCATCAAGATCGGAATCAATCTGGTCGAGGACAGCGGTCAGGGTCATGTCGGGCTCCGGTGATTTGCAGTGACGTCGCGTGACAGTGGCAGAGCCGCTGGCGGCGTCAACACCCTGTTTGATCCACATCAAAGTTGGGCGTTTTCAAACAGGTTACGTCATGTGCGACAGAGCGTACCAGGATCGGTTTATAATCGTTCCAAGTATTGCCCGGGCAGGCCTTAGCGTTTAAGTGCTGCCTTAACCGAACGAAGGCCGCCAGCCTTCAAGAAAAACGGGAACATGACGTTGGATTTTGACCGCAAACTCGACGCAGCACTGGATGCGCTTCATGAGGAAGGGCGTTATCGCACGTTCATCGATATCGAACGCAAGAAGGGTCAGTATCCGCATGCTGTGTGGACGGCTCCTGATGGCACTGAGCGCGACATCACCGTTTGGTGCGGCAACGATTATCTCGGGATGGGGCAACATCCGGTTGTTCTGAACGCGATGCATGAGGCGATCGACGCGACCGGCGCCGGCTCTGGCGGGACACGGAACATCTCTGGCACCACGGTCTACCACAAACAGCTTGAGGCAGAACTGGCCGATCTGCACGGCAAAGAAGCAGCCCTGCTGTTTACCTCGGCCTACATCGCGAATGATGCGACGTTGTCGACCCTGCCGCGTTTGTTCCCTGGGCTGATCATATATTCGGATGAGCTCAACCACGCCTCCATGATTGAAGGCATCCGTCGCAACGGTGGCGAGAAGCGCATCTTCAAGCACAACGATCTGGACGATCTGCGCGCCAAGCTGGCCGCCGACGACCCTGCAGCCCCAAAGCTGATTGCGTTTGAAAGCGTCTACTCCATGGATGGCGATTTCGGCCCGCTGAAAGAGCTGTGCGATATCGCGGACGAATTCGGCGCATTGACCTACTGCGATGAAGTCCACGCGGTGGGCATGTACGGCCCGCGCGGCGGCGGCATCGCCGAACAGGAAGGTTTGATGGACCGCATCGACATCATCAACGGCACGCTGGCCAAGGCGTTCGGTGTGATGGGCGGCTACATCGCGGCGTCCGAGAAAATGTGTGACGCTGTGCGGTCTTATGCGCCGGGCTTCATCTTTACGACATCGCTGCCACCAGCGATTGCGGCTGGGGCTGCTGCCTCTGTTGCGTTCCTGAAATCTGATGACACGCTTCGGGTGCAGCATCAGACGCAAGCCAAGATCCTCAAGCTGCGTTTGCGTGGGCTTGGCCTGCCGATCATCGACCATGGCAGCCACATCGTGCCGCTGATTGTGGGCGATCCTGTGCACACCAAATCGATCTCGGACATGCTGCTCGAAGAGCATGGCATCTACGCGCAACCGATCAATTTCCCGACAGTACCGCGCGGGACAGAACGGCTGCGGTTTACCCCATCCCCGGTGCATGGCCCGAAAGAGATGGACGCGCTTGTCGCAGCGCTCGACGCGCTTTGGTCCCATTGTGCGCTGAATCGTGCCGAGCTTGCAGGTTAACCTCTCTGCGGGTGCAAACGCCTCTTTAATCTGCTATTCATATCGCCATAAACCGGCGCGCAGCGAATCGTGCTGGTCTATATTGGGGCAGAAGGGACAATGTTGGGATGATCCGTCGGGGCTTCAGACGATCCCAGGAAGAGGTGGTTGAAGAAACCGCTGGCTTCGACGCGTTTGAGCTGCGTCTGGGGGATCTGATGCGCGGTGAACGCGCGACGATGGGCAAAAGCCTTCTCGACGTTCAGCGCGAACTGAAGATCAAAGCCGCCTACATCGCCGCAATTGAGAATGCCGACCCGACGGCCTTTGACACGCCAGGTTTCATCGCCGGTTACGTCCGGTCCTATGCCCGCTACCTCAACATGGACCCGGATTGGGCGTTTGAGACATTCTGCAAGGAAAGCGGGTTTGCCACCGCCCACGGCATGTCCGACGAAGCCTCCGGCAAGAAGCCGATTGCCGTCGCGCCGCGCCCTCTGGAGAAAGACATCTTCGTCTCACCCGCGACGCCGTTTGTCCCCGCTGGCGAGAGCCTGTTTTCAGGCGTGGAGCCGCGCGCGATCGGCTCCTTCGCAGTTCTGCTCGGACTGATCGGTGGCCTGGGTTGGGGCGGCTGGACTGTGCTGCAAGAAGTCCAGAAGGTGCAATTGGCCCCGGTAGAAAATACGCCGACAGTCGTTGCCGACATCGATCCGCTGGCTGGCGGTGGACTGCCTGCGACGGATGCCGGGATTGATGTGGTGGCCCGGTTTGATACGCCGTCGACGGAAGCGCTCGACCGGCTTTATCGTCCGCAAGCGCTGGATGCGCCAGTGATGGTGCCGCGTGACGGACCGATTGCGACTCTTGATCCAAGCCAGACTGGACTTTTCGCGCCGACATCAGAAGAACGCCCGGGGCTCCTCGCCGAGGCCGCGCCAGATGCCTTGCCGAGCCTCGAAGGTCCTGAAACATCGACCGCCGTACAAGTGACCGAAGCCCCCCGTCCGGGTGTGCAGCTTGTCGCTGTCCGTCCCGCCTGGGTGCGAGTGCGGGCGGCTGATGGGTCGGTCATCTATGAATCGATCATGAATGCGGGCGACATTTTTGACGTGCCGCAAACGGAAGAGCCCGCGACGCTGCGGATCGGTGAATCAGGGGCGGTCTATTTTGCCGTCAATGGCACCCATTATGGACCTGTCGGACCGCGCGGGGCCGTGTCGTCCAATGTTGCATTGTCGGCTGACAATCTGACCGCCACCTATGCGGTAGCGGACGCCGCCGCCGACAGCGATTTTTGTGGCCTGGCCGTGAGCGGCGACGTCACCGTCGCTGGCATCACGACCGACTTCACCTGCCCCTGAAGGCACACCCCGTAAAACACATTGGGGTCTGAGTCCCCAAACGGTCGCACCCCGTTGCTGCATCAGCGGTTTCGGACTAGATAAGTGTGTAACGCAAACTTGACAGGCCTTTCCATGTCGCTCAATCACATCCGCCCGTGGCGCAACATTTACCGCCGGGAAAGCCGGCAGATCATGGTGGGCAACGTGCCGGTTGGGGGCGACGCGCCGATCAGTGTCCAGACCATGACCAACACGCTGACGCCTGATGTGCAGGCCACGCTGCGCCAGATCAATGCCGCGGCCGAAGCGGGCGCGGACATCGTGCGGGTCTCGGTGCCTGATGAAGACAGTTCAGCCGCGTTGAAGACGATTTGTGCGGCAAGCCCTGTCCCGATCGTGGCGGACATCCATTTCCATTACAAACGTGGCATCGAAGCCGCTGAAGCGGGGGCGGCTTGTCTGCGGATCAATCCCGGCAATATCGGCGATGAGAAACGCGTGAAGGAAGTCATCAAGGCCGCGCGAGACAACAATTGCTCGATTCGGATCGGGGTCAATGCAGGCTCGCTCGAAAAGCATCTGCTTGAGAAATATGGTGAGCCGACACCGGACGCGATGGTCGAAAGCGGGCTCGATCACATCAAGATCCTGCAGGATAACGACTTTCACGAATTCAAGATCAGTTGCAAAGCCTCAGACGTGTTCATGGCCGCTGCGGCTTATCAGCGGCTGGCAGAGGCCACAGATGCGCCGATCCATCTTGGCATCACCGAGGCGGGTGGTTTGACGTCCGGCACGATCAAGTCGGCCATTGGCCTTGGCAATTTGCTGTGGATGGGGATCGGCGACACGATCCGGGTTTCCCTGTCTGCCGATCCGGTGGAAGAGGTGAAGGTGGGGTATGAAATCCTCAAATCCCTCGGCCTGCGCCACCGGGGCGTCAACATCATCTCATGCCCCAGCTGCGCGCGGCAAGGCTTTGACGTCATCAAGACGGTTGAGGTGCTTGAGAAGCGGCTGGAGCACATCAAGACGCCGATGAGCCTGTCGATCATCGGCTGCGTCGTGAACGGCCCCGGTGAGGCGCTGATGACCGATGTGGGCTGGACCGGCGGCGGCAATGGGCGTGGGATGGTCTATCTCGGCGGCGCAAAGAGCCACGCGATGGACAACGACAAGATGGTCGATCACATCGTTGAGCAGGTCGAGGCCAAGGCGGCTGAGATCGAAGCAGCGTCCGAGCAGACAACAGCGGCAGAATAAGCCTGATTTCGAATTTGCTTCGCAAATCCGACCGCGTCTCGTTTGTTTCGAATTTGCTATGCAAATCCGACAGGCGCGCCTTCGGCGCGATGAAGGGGAGCACCTTAGCATCCCTGCACCGCTGAACAGGCGTCCTTTTTTAAGTATTTTTGAACCAAAGACGGGCAGCTCGGTGCTTCATTGGCGCTCCATCGCGAGGCGCCAGCAAAATGGTCGGCGGGGTGTCTTGGGGTCACGAATCTGGGACGTCTGGCGCGGACCAGGGCGCGCTCAGGTCAGCTTTCCTCGCGCAACTGATCGACGATCCGGCGCATTTCCGGCAATTGCACATAGCCCCGCACCATCCGATCTCCGAAGACGAAGGTGGGCGTTCCGGTGATTGCCATGCGGTCGCCCAAGGCACGGTTTTCCTGCAGGATCGTTGTTGTCGCCTCGCTCATCATCTCTTCAACGATGGCATCGGTGGGGAGGTCGTACGCCTCGCCCAGGGCGCGCAGGCTGTCTTCGGTCACGTCAGAGCGCAGGGCGATCAGAGCGTTGGAAATCTCGGCATAAGCCTCATCGCCGGCAATCGTTTTCGTGGCGACGGCGAAACGGGAGGCGAGGACTGATTGTTCGCCCAGCACCGGATATTCCTTGGTGATGATGCGGATATTTCCGTCCGTTTCAATGAGTTCAGCCACTTCCGGATGAGCGCGGCGGCAAAAGCCGCAGCGGTAGTCGATGAATTCCACGATGGTGATGTCGCCGTCCGGATTGCCGCCGACATAGGAATGGCCGTCATTGAGCAACGCGTCCTTGTTCAGCGCAACGGCGCGCTCATCGCGCATCGCTTCTGCCTCGGCCTGACGGGCTTCCAGCACACCGATGGCTTCCATCAGCACTTCTGGGTTTTCCAGCAGGTATTGACGCACCTCAGCGCGGAACGTGTCGCGTTCAGCATCGGACATGTCCAGCAACCCGTCAGCAAGGGCGGTGGATGCGGTCAGGGCGATGGCAGTTGCGGCAAGGATGGGGCGCATGAGGGTCTCCGGTCAGGGGGCTGAGTTCAAATCACAAGCGTTTTATTGCGCAACCAAGAGCACGTCCTGGGCGCGCTGCCAAGGGGCCGACCCCCGTGGCAGAAGGTCCGAGGCGCGGGTGGCGTGCAGCAGGGCGTCGTCCATCCGCCCCTGCAGCGCGTAGCGTTCGGCGGTGGCCAGCGAGGCGAGGCCGGGCTGGCCGTTGCGGGCATAGGCCTGTCCCAGATCCCGCAGAATGGCCGAGGATTGTCCGTCAAGCGCGCGGGCGCGTTCCAGTTGGCGCACGGCTTCGGCGTTGCCTTGGGCGGTGTCGAGCGCCAACAACGCACGGCCATAACCGCCCAGGATCAGCGGTTCATTGGGATTGATCGACACGGCATTGCGGTAGCTTTGCACGGCAGCCTCTGGCTGACGGCTTTCGATCAGGATCTGGCCGTAAAGCTCGTGCCAATAAGCGTCGTTTGGGTATTGCGACAGAAGCTGCTGCATGGCCGAGAAGGCGCGGTTGGCATCGGCCTGCCGGTGATAGGCGACGGCCCGGCGCATCAGACCGATGGGGCTGTCATCATTGCGGGTGCGGCGTAGGGTCCAGCCGGGGTTCTGAGTGAACGCGCTGAGCTTACCTTGCGCCCGGGCGAACCAGAAATCTGCCGTAGGGTTGGGGCCGGTGTTGCCGGGGTTGGCCGCGACCAGCCCACGCAGGGCGCGCAAGCGGTCGGCCGTCAGGGGATGGGTGCGGGCATAAGGGTCCTGACGAGAAACGCTCAACGCTTCCTGACCGCGGAAGAACTCAAGAACTTCGACAGCGCCTTGCGGGTTCACATTTGCAGCGAGCAGGAACCGGATGCTTGATTGGTCGGCGGCGCTTTCTTCGGCGCGGGTATGGGCGAAAAACTGGCGTTGGGCCGAACCGACGGAACCGGCTGCGACACCCGCCGCCGCTGCCGAGCTGTCAGACGCCAATGCGACGGCGAGTGCCAGCGCAATGCCAAAGCCTGCCGCCGTAGATGAACCGCGCAGATTGGCGAGCCTGCGGGCAATGTGCCCGTTTGAGATATGAGCCGCCTCATGGGCAATCACCGCCTGTAGTTGCGCCGCGCTCTCAAGGCGCAATAGCAAGCCGCGATGAATGAAGATCGCCCGGTTGTTCAGGACAAACGCATTGAGCCCGCTATCATCCACCACCAAAATCCGCACATTACCGGGGTTCAGCCCGGCGGCCCGCAGGATCGGAGCGGCCAGTTGATCAAGGCTGTTCTCGATATCCGCATCGCGGATCAATGGTACGGCGTTGGCAGAGCTCAGCCAGCCAAACAGCAGAACAAAAGACAAGATCAGGCGCATTGACGGGCTCCGGACAGGCGGGCAGTAAAGAGGTCAAGAGGCAGAGTGAGGCGGCGATATGAGAAACTCAACCCGCGGCGTGGTCGATCCCTTCATCGTGATGGATGTGATGGAGGCTGCACGCACCGCGGAGGCCGAGGGACGCCATATAATTCACATGGAAGTTGGGCAGCCGGGCACGGGGGCACCGAAAGACGCCCTGAAGCGGCTTTCCGCCGATCTGGCAGGCGATCCGTTGGGGTATACCGTGGGCCTTGGACTGCCGGAGCTTCGAGCGCGCATCGCGCAGCATTATGGTGATTGGTACGACGTCGATCTCGATCCCGCCCGCGTGATTGTCACGGCGGGCGCGTCGGGCGCATTTCTTCTGGCGTTTTCGGCGCTGTTTGACACAGGGGCGCGGGTGGGGCTGGGGGCGCCGTGTTATCCGTCCTATCGGCAGATCCTCAAAGCGCTCGATCTGCGGCCAATCGACATGCCGACAACGATGGCCACGGGCATGCAGCCGGTTCCGGCGGATGTGGCCGCGCATGGGCTTGACGGGCTGATCGTGGCCTCGCCTGCCAATCCGACGGGCACGATGCTTTCGCGCGACGCCCTGGCCGGTCTGTCGGGAGCGTGTGACGAGGCAGGCGCAGCCCTCATCAGCGACGAAATCTACCACGGTCTCAGCTATGACGAACGCGCCACCAGCGCCCTCGAGGTCACTGATGAGGTCTACGTCATCAACTCTTTCTCCAAGTACTTCTCAATGACCGGATGGCGTGTGGGCTGGATGGTCGTGCCAGAGGATCACGTCCGCACCGTCGAACGCCTGGCGCAGAATATGTTTATTTGCCCGTCCCATGCGGGGCAGAAGCTGGCGCTCTATGCGATGGGCGCACCGGAGGAGCTTGATGCGAACGTTGAGGTTTATCGCGCCAACCGCGCCCTGATGCTGGAAGAACTGCCGAAAGCGGGTCTTGGCACCTTCGCGCCACCTGATGGCGCGTTCTATGTCTACGTGGACGTCAGCGACTATACTGATGACAGCCTCGCCTTCTGCGCGCGTGTGCTGAAAGACGCGGGCGTGGCGATCACCCCGGGGCTCGACTTTGATCCTGTCGACGGCGGGCATTGGGTGCGCTTGTCCTACGCCCGCAGCACCGCTGACATCCGCGAAGGGCTCGACCGTTTAACCCGCTTCATGGCGACGCTTCGGGCTGCGGCATGACGCGGCTCGCCCGCCTCTTTATGGTGGTGCTCAGCCTCCTGCTGGGGCAGGGCATGGGGGCGCAGGAGTTCTCGGGCCTTGCCCGGCTTGATGTGCGGCAAAGCGTGGCCGAGGACGTGCGCGGCGGTCTTTCTGTCACGCTCTACCTGTCTCAGGCGGTGCCGTACCGGGTGTTCACCCTCGACGACCCCCGCCGCCTTGTCCTTGATTTCAGAGAAGTTGATTTCCGCGGCCTTGATCACGCCACGTTTGACCGAAGCGACCGTGTGACCGGCGTCCGCGCCGGACCTTTGCGCCCGGGGTGGAGCCGGATGATCCTTGATTTGCGTGCGCCGCTTGCGCTTGAGGAAGCCGGCATGCAGGTCAGCGACGTCGATGGCACTGCCATTATTGAGCTTGTTCTGTCCCGTACCGATGGGCCCAGTTTTGCCGCCCGCGCCGGGGCCCCTGACGATCCCGATTGGGCCTTTCTGATGGCCGCTGATCCCGGTGCCGCGCCAGACATGCCCGACGATGGGGTGCTCGTCGTGATGATCGATCCCGGCCACGGCGGCATTGATCCGGGTGCCGAGCATGGCGGAGTGCAAGAGGCTGACGTGATGCTGCAATTGGCGCGAGAGCTTGCCACGGCGCTCGCGCGGATTGACGGTGTCCGGCCCGCGTTAACGCGGATCGACGACAGTTTCGTGCCGCTGCAAGAGAGGCTTACGCTTGCGCGGAATGCGGGGGCGGATCTGTTTGTGTCGTTGCACGCTGACGCGCTCGAAGGGGCGCAGGCGAGCGGGGCGGCTGTCTATACGCTGACCGATGAGGCCACGGACACCGCGTCCCAGCGCATCGCCGAGCGGCACAACGGCGACGATCTGCTGGCCGGAGTCGATCTGAGCGGGCAGGGGGATGAGGTCGCCCTGATCCTGCAAGACCTCGTGCGGGTGGAAAGCCAGGCCGCCGCAGACCGCTTTGCCGACACCTTGATCGCATCCATGCAGGACGCCGGTGCGCTTCTCAACACCCGCCCGAGGCGAGAGGCAGAGCTGGCCGTGCTGAATGCCGCAGACTTTCCCTCAGTGCTGTTGGAGGTCGGGTTTCTGTCGAATGACATGGACCGCGCGCGGCTGACATCCCCCGAAGGGCGCGCGCCGATTGTTGACGCAGTGGCGCTGGCCGTGGCGCGTTGGTCCGTCGAAGAATCAGCGCTCGCACCGTTGATCCGCCAATAACAGCGCCGCCTCGTGCCCGCTTTATCGTGCCCGCGCGAGCCAAACCGTGGAACGGTCGCATTCGGGGTCGTCCGGGCGGAAGGCCAGAACGTTGAAACCGGCCTTGTCCAGACAGTCGCGATACTCATCTGGTGACAGGCTTGCGTGATATACCGGCCCACCAGCGGCATGGCCGTATGCCTCCCCCGCCTCCGGACCGGTGGTGAACATCAGGGCCGCACGCGGGGCGGCGTGACGGGCGAAAATATCGAACATGGCCCGTTGGTCGTCTGGCGGCAGATGAAAGAAACTGTGCCAGGCCAAGATCGCATCGAAACGCGGGCCAAGATCAAGGGTCCTCATATCTGCGTGAATGGCTTCCGCGTCCGGCAGGTTCTGGCGGAACAGAGTGATCATTCCGGCCGCCCCATCCACGCCTGTGACTGCCATCCCGCGTTCTGCCAGATAGCGGGCGATGGGGACGCCTGGACCGCACCCCAAATCCAGTAGGCGGCGCGGCCCATCATTGCGGGGAGTCACGCCTAACATCCTGTCAAGATTGGCTTTTTCGAAGAGCGTCCTGTTGCGTTCACGGGCGAAAACCTCGGCCCCGGTATCGTAGGTCCGAAGGATGTCGTCTGGGGTGGCGCGTTCTGTCATGGGCCTGATCTGACCGGTCGCGAACACCGCCGCAAGCCCGGTCAACAGCACCTCCCAGAAACGAGCGGCTCTGCGCCCATGTCGCAGCGGCAGCTTTTGACCCTCCGGTCGCTTCGGCGTATACGCAAGACAAATGCGCACCGCCTGTCCGGCATGCGTCGTAACGAAGGCGAGCGGCCAATGGTCCTGCGGTTCATTCTTTCGGTTTTTGGCGGCATCTTCTCGATGCTGACGCTTGGCGCTGCGATGGCAGCGCTGACGCTGGGCGCGATCTTCTACATGTACGGCAAGAACCTCCCCAGTGCGGAGACGCTTGAGAATTATCAACCAAAAACGCTGAGCCGGATTTATTCCGCCGAAGGTCGCGTGATCGACGAATTCGTCGATGAACAGCGCCTCTTCACGCCGATCGAAGAGATCCCCGACTTCGTCATCCACGCCTTCATCAGCGCCGAGGACAAGGATTTCTACATCCATGACGGCTATTCCGTCACCGCGATCCTGTCGGCCGTCCGCGACATCATCACCACCCGTGGTGAAACCGTTCGCGGCGGCTCAACCATCACGCAGCAGGTCGCTAAAGGGCTATTGCTCGACGGCTCCCGCACGATTGAGCGCAAGGTTCAAGAGATCATCCTGGCCCCACGGCTTGAGGCGGAGTTGGGCAAAGACGGCGTGCTCGAAGTGTATCTGAACGAGATTTTTCTTGGCCAGAACTCCTACGGGGTGACGGCGGCCGCGCGGACTTACTTCAATAAGTCACTTACGGAATTGTCTCTGGGCGAGGCGGCTTATCTTGCCTCGGTCACCCGTCGCCCATCCGACATGCACCCTGTTCGCAACCGCGACATCGCACTGTTCCGTCGGGACAACACCCTTCGTGAGATGTACGAGAACGGCTACATCAGCGAAGATGAGATGGAGTTTGAAATCGCGCAGCCGCTCCTTTCTGTGCAAGGTGGCGATTATCCGAGCTTCCAGTCGATCCGGGTTGAGAGGGATTATTTCACCGCCGCTGTGCGCGATGAAGTTGAAGACCGGTTCCCCGATCTTGAGCTTGCATCTGCGGGTCTGTCCGTACGGGCAACGATCGATGAGACTATGCAGGCCGCCGCGCGCGACGCGCTGCAGCGGCAACTCGAAAGCTATGATCGCTCCACCGGGATTTGGCGCGGCACGGATGTGACCATCCCGGTTGAGACCCTTGGTGAAGACGCCGCCTGGCGGGAGGCGCTTCGCGATGCGCCTGTGATACGCACGATCAACGTCGAAAACCCGTGGTTCCCAGCGGTCGTTCGGGAAGTGCAGGACCAGCAGCTGATACTCGGCATTGAAGGTTGGGAAGAGGGCGATCCGGAACCGGTGGTGCCGCGGCGTGACATCGAATGGATGCGCGGCAATTTCTTCGACAATTTTGAACCGGGCGACGTAGTCCACGTGCGCCGGATGATGACAGGTGATAACGGTGCGGGGGATTTCATCCGATGGTCCCTGCGGCAGGTTCCGGAAGTCCAGGGTGCCTTTATGGCAATGGACGTGAACACCGGGCGTGTGCTCGCCATGCAGGGCGGGTTCGGCTACGAAATCCGCATCTCGGAACTGAACCGCGCGTTCTCAGAGCGGCAGCCGGGCTCTGCGTTCAAACCATTTGTTTTCGCCGCCGCGCTTGATTCCGGCTACACGCCCGCGACCATCGTCGTCGACGCGCCCATCGAAGTGGTGGCAGGTGGCGAAATCTGGCGCCCACAGAACGCCTCGGACAGGTTCTACGGACCGACACCGCTTCGCACCGGCATTGAACAGTCACGGAACGTGATGACCGTACGATTGGCGCAAGAGGTCGGGATGCGGACGATTGCGGACTATGCCGAACGCTTCGGTGTTTATGACCGCATGAATGCTTTCCTGTCGGCCTCGCTCGGGTCGGAAGAGACCTCTCTTTACAGACTGGTTGCGGCCTATGCGATGTTTGCCAATGGCGGCGAACGGGTAGAGCCGACGCTCGTCGACCGGGTGCAGGATCGCTTTGGCAACACTATCTATCAGCACGACCAGCGGGTCTGCGCCGAATGCCTCGATGTGAACCTGCCGGAAGGACAAGCGCCGCGCATCGCGTCCGACCGGGAACGGGTGATGAACGCGGTCACGGCGTATCAGTTGACGTCGATGATGCAGGGCGTGGTGCAGCGCGGCACAGCGCGCTCCACGGTGAACCTGCCAGTGCCGATTGCAGGCAAGACGGGCACCACGAACGACGCCAAGGATGTGTGGTTTGTGGGCTTCAGCTCAAACATCGTGGCGGGATGCTATATCGGCTTCGACCAACCCCGCTCGCTGGGGCGCGGCGCATCGGGCGGCGGCCTCTGCGGTCCGGTCTTCAACGCGTTCATGCAAACCGCGATCCAGCAATATGGTGGCGGTGCTTTCGCGGTGCCCGATGAATGCATGTTCATCTCAATCGATCGGTTCTCGGGCGCGCGGCTGGCCGATGGCGCGTCCGGCGACAACGTGGTGCGCGAATGTTTCCGGGTCGGCGAAGAGCCTGTCTTTGGCATCACCTTTGACGGCGGCTTTGCCATGGCTGCCGATCTGCCGCTCTTCGATGAAGTGCGCCAGCAATCGACCATCAGCGTGACGACGTCGACCGGTGAGCAGACGACCATCAACGAGAATTCCAGCTTCGGGTCGCTCTCGTCCGGCGGGCTTTACTGACGGGCTGAGCGGCGGGACAAGTCCCGCCCTACATTGCCCCTGTCTGGGCGATACGCTACACCGCAGAAAACACCCCCGAACGAAAGCAAAACCATGCGCGCCGAGACCCAGAACATCGTGGCTGAGATCGAAAAGAGCCTTGAGCTGCTGGCGCAGCGGATGGACTACGAGACCGCCGCCTTCCGGCTTGAGGAGTTCAACGCACGGGTCGAGGATCCCAACCTCTGGGACGATCCGGAGGCGGCACAGAAGCTCATGCGTGAACGTCAAAGCCTCGTCGATGCGATGGAGAGCTATGAGGGGATCAAGCAAGAGCTCAGCGACAGCCAGGAGTTGATCGAACTGGGTGAGATGGAAGGCGACGACGAAGTCGTCAAGGAGGCCGAAGATGCCATTGCCGCTCTGCAGGCCAAGGCCGCCGAAAAAGAGCTTGAAGCGCTGCTAAACGGCGAGGCCGACAGCAATGACACCTTCCTTGAGATCAATGCAGGGGCGGGAGGCACCGAAAGCTGCGACTGGGCGTCGATGCTGGCACGGATGTACACCCGTTGGGCCGAGAAGAAGGGCTACAAGGTCGAATTGCAGTCCGAAAGCGCGGGCGACGAGGCCGGGATCAAGTCGGCCTCTTACAAGATCAGTGGGCACAACGCCTATGGTTGGCTGAAATCGGAAAGCGGTGTGCACCGCCTGGTGCGGATCTCGCCCTTCGATTCCGCCGCCAAGCGGCACACATCGTTTACATCCGTGAAGGTCTATCCGGTGGTCGATGATAATATCGAGATTGAGGTGAACCCCGCCGATATCCGCATCGATACCTACCGATCCTCAGGCGCGGGTGGGCAGCACGTAAACACCACGGACTCCGCGGTGCGGATCACCCACCACCCGACCGGGATCGTTGTGACGAGTTCAGAGAAGTCCCAGCACCAGAACCGGGACATCGCCATGAAGGCGCTGAAATCAAGGCTCTATCAGATGGAGCTCGATAAGCGCTCGGCGATGGTCAATGAGGTCCATGAGAATGCCGGCGATGCGGGCTGGGGCAACCAGATCCGGTCGTATGTGTTGCAGCCCTACCAGATGGTGAAGGACCTGCGCACCGCGTATGAGACGTCGGACACCAAGGGCGTGCTCGATGGCGATCTGGATGCGTTCATGGCGGCGACGTTGGCGATGGATGTGTCCGGCAAGAGCCGGGCGGACGCGACAGCCGAAGATTAAGGACAGCGCCTGCGGCGGGCGGTGAAAAAATCTTGAGGAAGATTTTTTTGCAAATTCTTTGCAAGAATTTGTGCCCCCGGCGGAAGTATTTCAGAACCAAAGAGCGGCGAGGTCAGCGCTGTGCCGGATCCCGCATGGCAAGAGACATCACAGCCGCCAGCGTAGCCAGCGCGGCGCAAATCCAAGCCAGAGTTGCGAATGCTGATGTCATGGCTTCAGCATGCAGCGGAGACGTCCCCGGCAGCCCAAAGCTGAGCGTTCCGCCCGCTGTCGCGTAGCCCGCGGCGATCAATCCCCCAGTCGCCGCCACCGCGATCAGACCCGCTGTGCGGCTTACCGCATTGTTTACGCCAGAGGCGATGCCGGTCTGGTCGTCGCCCACGGCTGCGATGATGGCAGCCGATAGCGGGGCCACGACCATGGACATGCCGAACCCGGAGAGCGACATCGGCGGGATCACACCCCACCAGAACGACTGCCCGTCGACGAACAGGGCCAACCAGGCATAACCCGCCGCGATGACGGCAGAGCCTGTGGCGATCACCGGGGCCGGGCCGATCCGGTCGGCCAGCACTCCGAACCGTTTGGACAGAAGCGCGATGAAGATCGACAGCGGCGCGAAGGCTGCAGCCGCTTCAATTTCAGATATGGCCCAGCCGGCGACCACCAGCATCGGCAGATAAAACAGAATGGCCGAAAGGCAGAAATAAAGCAGGAACGTCACACCGTTGGCCGCCGAGAAGAGGGGGGACCGGAACAGAGCGAGAGGCATCATCGGATGCGCCGTGCGATGTTCGTGGATCAGGAACCCCGAGAACGTGAGCGTGCCGAGGGCGGCAAGCGCGAGGGTGCGCGGCGTCAGCCCATCCTCGCCCGAGATCATCGCCCAGGCCAAAAGGCCGAGCCCCAGTGTCGCCAACCCGGCCCCCAAAGCATCAACCGGTTGTCCCGGGCGGCTCGCATCCGTCTGCACGCCGCGTTTCAGCAGCCAGAGGGCGACCAGACCCAGCGGCAAGTTGATCGCAAAGATCCAGCGCCAGATCTCTGGTCCGCCAAAACTCAGCGCCAGCCCGCCCACGATCGGACCTGCAGCGGTGGTGACGGCAGACCACGCGGCCCATGTTCCGATGGCTCCGGCACGTATGTCGCGAGGGTATGCGCGCGAGATGATGGCGAGCGATCCGGGCACCATCAAAGCGGCCCCCGCCCCTTGGGCGAACCGTGCGGCAATCAGAATTTGCGGGGTCGTCGCAATGGCGCAGAGCAAAGAGGTGACGATGAAAAGTCCGATCCCGAGGCCAAACACCCGACCCAGTCCAAAGCGGTCGCCAAACGCGCCACCGGTGAGGATCAGCGCCGACAGGGTGATCATGTAGGCATTGTTGATCCACTGAGCGTCAGCAAGGCTTGCCGAGAGGCCTTCGCGGATGGCGGGCATCGCGATTGAAACGACCGTTCCGTCGATGAACCCCATGGAGGAGGCGAGGATCGCGGCCACCAGAACGAAACGTCGCCGCTCCGGGGCGCAGAACTCCGCATCAAAAAGGGGCCGCGCTGTGCTGCCGGCCCCTTCAGGATTGGTGTGTTGGTCTGATTGGTCGTTCAAACGTTAGTCTTTTGCTGCTGCTTTCGCAGCCGCTGCGGATTTCGTGGTGCCGTTGTTCAGCGGGTCGTCCTGACGCTGCACGGAGCCTTCGAAATGCGCGCCGCTTTCGATCGCGATGGTCTTGTGGATGATGTCGCCTTCGACACGGGCGGTCGAGGTCAGGCGCACCTTCAGGCCGCGCACGGTACCGACGATGCGGCCGTTGACGACGACGTCGTCCGCGATGCATTCGCCATTGACGGTGGCCCCTTCGCCGATCGTGAGCAGGTGGGCCCGGATATCACCATCCACGGTTCCTTCGATCTGGATGTCACCAGTGGTCTTCAGGTTGCCGGTGATGTGCAAATCTGCCGACAGCTGAGAGGCGGGCGGCTTGGCTTTGGGGGTGGACGATTTGAAATCGCTGGCCGGGGCGCTGGACGCCGGGGCGGCAGGTTTCGACGGGGTGTCAGAGCCGGCAGGCGTGCCGGGCTCGTTGATTTTGCTCTTAGAAAACATCTTGTCCAGCTCTTATGTAGATCATGGGGTTCACAGGCCGTCCGCCCACCCGGATTTCATAGTGAAGGTGTGGGCCGGTCGACCGTCCGGAGTTGCCAATATCACCAATCAGCTCCCCGCGCGAGACCCTTTCTCCGACCTCGACACGCATCCGGCTGAGGTGAGCATAACGCGTTTCGATCCCGAATGCATGCTGCACCTTGATCAGGCGGCCGTAGCCCGACGACCAACCGGCGAAGGTCACGACACCGTCAGCCGGGGCATAGATCGGGGTCCCGATTGGGGCCGCGAAATCGGTGCCGTTGTGCATCCGGCCCCAGCGCATCCCGAAACCAGAGGTGAAGCGGAAATTAGACCGCACTGGCATGTCAAACGGAATCCGTTCGGCCGCGATCCGGTAGAGGTTCAGCCGGTCCATTGAGCCTAGAATACCGTTGGCACGGGCGGCATCCGGATCTTCCTCACCGCCACGGGTCGAGAATTGCAGCGGCGTCAGCGGACCACCGGTGCCGGAATAACCACGGCGAATTTCATTGAGCACGTTGTCGGGGTCCATGCCCGCCGCGCGGAACATATTGTCGAGCGGCTCGACGGACACCGTGAAGGCCTCTTCCAGCTGCCGGAAGATCGCGTCGTTGCGTTCCTGCAGCAGGCGCAGCTCAAGCTCCATCTCGGAGGCATGGTTGAGCGCGAATTCAGCGTCCGATGCGATCTGGTCCCGTTCCGCGGCGGTTTCGGCCAAAGCACTCGCCAGCAGATCAAGCGTGCCAGCACTGTCGGTCGCGGCCACGGCAGAGGGCAGGGCGCCGTCACCGTTTAGAGCGCCCGTCAATTCAGCCACTTGCCGTTCGGCGACTTCCCGTTCGTTCATGGTGCGGCGCAAGGTGTCCTGCACAACTTCCATGCCGGTCTCAAGCTCACGCCTGCGGTCCTCGGACCGGAGCAGCTCCGACTGCATGAGAGAAATCTGTTCCAGCGCGGACGAGAACCGTTCCTGCGCGGCGATGGCCTCGGCGGCGCGGTTGTCACGCTCCTCGCTCATCGCGTTGAGCCGGTCTTCGTAGGTGGCTTGATCTCGTTGCGCCTGGGCGCGGAAGTTGCCTGCCCCGATGCTGTCCATCAGCAGAACGGCTGTCGCGATAATTGTCCATGAAATGACGGCTGCGCCACCGACCCATGCCACGAGCTGCGTTTCGGGCTTCAGTCGAATGAACCGCGTTTCCGTCTCGGAGCGCAGAAAAAGTCGCTTCTCGGGAAAACGCTTCTCAAGGGCGACATGCATCTTGTGTATCAGCCGTGACGTCACGTGGAATTCCTGTCCCATCCCTAACCCTGACGCGCGCGCCCCCCAGCATTTTGCGTCCTGAACCTGTTAGCGGGTGGGTGCCGTGCTGACAAGAGAGTTGCGGAATCTCCCTTTGATTCAATGGAAAGTGAGTCTTTTTGGGCAGTTTGTTGCCGATGTTTTGGGATTGGTTTCCACCTTAGCCGGACCAATCAGGATTATGTCGCGTGTTGGTCCGCCAACGGCCAGTAGAAATCCGGCGGAAGGCCAGCCTCGGCGCGTTTCTCTTCATTGAAGGGGGGCTTGGTGCCGCCCGGGAAGTACCGCTGGACGAGGGCGTGGAAGACGTCGGTGGGGTCGAGGTTGTCGCGGCCGCACAAGAAGTTGAACCATTTGGATCCGTAGGCGACGTGGTGGACTTCTTCAGCGTAGATGACTTCGAGCGCCTTGATCGTCTCATGGTCCTTGGCGTTGCGGAAAATCTTGATCATGCCCGGCGTCACATCGAGGCCGCGGGCCTCAAGCACCATCGGCACGACGGCCAATCGCCCGAGCAAATCTTCCGCGGTGTCCTCGGCGGCTTGCCACATTCCCGCATGTGCATCGAGGGCTCCATACTGGCTGCCTTGTGCTTCAAGTCTGTCGCATAGAAGGTTGAAATGTTTGGATTCCTCGTCCGCGGCCTTCACCCAGTCATCATAGAATCCTATCGGCATCGGCGTATCGGTGAACCGCGCAATGATGTCCCAATGCAGATCGACGGCGTTAAGCTCGATATGCGCGACAGCGTGCAAAATCGCGATCCGCCCCTCTGGCGTGCCGGGCTTGCGGCGGGGAACGTCACGGGGGTTGAGCAGGCGCGGCGTGGCGGGCCGTGCGGGGCGCAAGGGCGGTTTTCCCGATCCGATTTCGGGGGTCTCTCCGGCGGCACGGGCCTTTTGCCACTCAGCTGCAAACCCCCGACTTAGTTCAGTTTTTTCGCGGCCGTCAGACGTCGTCAAAACTGTGTTCGCCATTTCTGCTAGGGGTTTCATGGGCTTAGTCCCTCTTTTCTGGGCCGGGTTGGCTGGCGTATGGCAGGTGTATAGCCCGCAGCCAACCGTCACTCTGCCTTCTATCGGTCGTCGCAGCGAGAAGGACCACTAAAAAATGACCGCGCCGGCTGCGGCCATCGCTTGTGCGGGGTCGTTCACCACCGCCCCAGAGTTTTGGCAGATGTGACATGGATCAAGGGGGCGATCCGCTTTTGCGGCTAGGCCATGACGCAGGGGGTCATTTGCTGGCCTGTCCGGTCACATGCGCCGGCATGTTCGAAGGCACCCATGGTGATGACGCTGAAACGGAGGAACAGATGGGCACACGTGCGCCAGCCGAGCCGTCACTCAAACGCAGCCTGTCGCTGCCATTGCTGACGCTCTACGGGCTCGGCGTGACGGTCGGGGCGGGGATCTACGTGTTGATCGGAGCGACCGTGGCTGAGGCGGGCCCACACGCCTGGTTTGCGTTCTTGCTGGCGGCGTTTGTGATCAGCTTTACGGCCTTGTCCTACGCAGAGCTGTCGACCCGCTATCCGGTAAGCGCGGGCGAGGCTGTCTATGTCGAAAAAGGTTTTGATCGCAGGCTGCCCGCGATCTGTGTTGGCGGCTTGGTGGCCTTGGCCGGTGTGGTATCTTCCGCCGCGATTTCCGTGGGGTCGGCGGGGTATCTCTCTGCGTTGACGGGACTACCCGATTTGCCACTGATTGCAGCGATTGTAGTCCTCATGGGGTTGGTCGCCTTCTGGGGGATATCGGAATCCGTGACGATCGCCGCGATCATCACCGTGGTCGAAATCCTGGGCCTGATGGTGGTGATCATCTGGGGATTTGCGGTCGCCCCACCGAATGGCGTTGCCCTGTCGGATCTGGCGTTGAACACAGAAATGGAGTGGAACGGTCTCATCGCCGCATCGGTTCTCGCGTTTTTTGCCTTCATCGGGTTCGAAGACATGGTGAATGTTGCCGAAGAGGTGCGCGAACCGCGCCGCACCATGCCGCGTGCCGTGATCATCACGCTGGTGCTTGCGACGCTGATCTATGTCGCGGTGTGCGCCGCCGTCCTTGTCGCGGTTCCCGTCTCTGATTTGGCCGGGGCGACCGCGCCGCTGAGCCTCGTTTTCGCGGACGCGCCGCGCGGTGTGGCAACCGCCTTTGCGGCCATCGCGGTCGTGGCCACGGCGAACGGCGTGCTGATCCAGATGATCATGGCGTCGCGCGTGCTTTATGGCATGGCAGATCGCGGGCAGTTGCCCAAAGGACTGGCCAAGGTGTCGCCGCGGACGCGGACGCCCGGGCGGGCGACGGCGCTTGTGACCGTGATCATTCTGGTCCTTGCGCTGGCGCTGCCCATTGAAGCACTGGCAGCGCGCACATCGCAGATCGTGCTGTTTATCTTTACAGTCGTGAACATAGCACTTGTCGCCATCAAGGTGCGGTTGGGGTCAGAGGGTGACTTTTTCAAAGTGCCGGTTCTCGTGCCGCTCTGCGGCGTTGTGACCAGCGCGGGCCTGCTTATGACCGCGCTGGTCTGACGGGTGTCACAACGCGTTGACCGCCTCAAGGACCGCGTCCACATGGCCCGGCACCTTCACCTTGCGCCAGACCTGCGCGATCTTGCCATCGTTGATCAGGAACGTCGCGCGTTCGATGCCCATGTATTTTTTGCCGTACATGTTCTTTTCCACCCAGACGCCGTAGCGTTCACACACATCGCCCTCTTCATCGCTCAGCAGAGCGATCTTGAGGTCATGTTTGGCGATGAACTTTTCATGCTTGGCGACGGGGTCCTTGCTGACGCCCAGCACCGTCGCACCGGAGGCGGCGAAGGCTTCGGCCTGTTCGGTAAACCCGATGGCTTCTTTGGTGCAGCCGGGCGTGTCGTCCTTAGGGTAGAAATAGAGCACGACCGGACCTGATAGGTCCGACAGTGAGACGGTCTCGCCCCCGTCGCGGGGCAGGGAGACGTCGGGGGCGGTGTCGCCGATGGCAAGTGCGGTCATTTCGGGCCTCATGATGTGAACTCCCTTTGCGTTTTAGGCCGCAAACCGCGACAATAAAGGGCAATGAGCGAGAGCAGTGAGCCAAAGCCCGAAACGCCAGCCAAGGCGGCGCCGAAACGGCCCCGCCCGCAGCGCCGAGTCGTGCCGCGTTGGTGGTGGTGGCTGCGGGGTATCACATGGGTCGTTGCGGCACCGCTGGTGATGGCGTTGATCGGCGCGGTGCTTTTGATCGGACAAGAGGTCTCGGCCCCGTCCTGGGTGGTGCGCGACGTCGAGGCTCGCGCCGCCGAGGGGCTGGCCGGCGGCGAGATGACGTTCGGTGAGATGACGATCACCATCGGGCGCGATTTGCACCCGACGCTGGTTTTGCGCAACGCGGTGTTGCGGGATGCCGACGGTGCGGTTCTGGCGCGCATCCCGCGCACCGAGGCCTTATTATCGCCGCGCGGCGCATTGCAGGGCCGGGTTTTGCCGCAAGAGATCACGCTCAGCGGGGCGAATATTTCCCTCCGGCGGGCGGTAGACGGCACGGTCGCGCTCGCCTTTGAAGAAGGCGCGCGGCCTGTGGGGGCGGCCAGTGATTTCCTCGGGCTGCTCGACCAGATCGATCAGGTCTTTGAGGAAGGTGCGTTGGAAGCCCTGGAGGCGGTGCGCACACAGGGTTTGATCATCAATTTCTCGGATGCGCGGGCGAACCGGTCCTGGGTAGTCGATGACGGGCGCATCGGGTTTGAGATTGAACCGGATATGATCACGTTACGGGCCGATGTTGCGCTGCTGTCTGGGCGGGCTTTCGTGACGACGGCGGAGCTCAGCTATGAGAGCCCGCGCGGCAGCCGGGCGGCGGAGTTCGGGTTGCGGCTAACAGATGCGGCGGCGGCGGATCTCGCCAGTCAGGCGCCGTCGCTGTCGTGGTTGTCGGTGCTGGACGCGCCGATTTCGGGGGCGCTCAGGGGCCGGATTGATGGCGACGGAGTGCCCGGCGATGTGTCCGCCACGTTGCAAATCGGTGAGGGGCAGGTGCAACCCAATCCCGAGACCCGGCCGATCCCGTTCAACGGGGCACAGACCTATCTGACCTATGACCCGACAGAGGAACGGCTGATCTTCGACCTTATCGAGGTCGACAGCGCCTGGGGCCGGATTGAGGGCAGTGCGCGCACCTATCTGCGAGAATTTGAGGCGGATTTGCCGGGCGCGTTCATTGGTCAGGTGGACCTCCGGTCGATTGCGCTCAGCGATCAGACGGTGCTGGCCGCGCCGCCCGATCTGACTGGGGGAAGCCTTGATTTCCGGCTGCGATTGTCCCCCGTGTCGCTTGAAGTGGGACAGGCGGTTTTGCTGTCCGAGGAGGCTTCGCCCCTGCATCTGGCGGGGGTTGTGCAGGCAGAGCCGGAGGGCTGGAATGTCGCGCTCGACCTGAAAGCAGAGGAGATTTCGACCCAGCGACTTCTCACCCTTTGGCCCGAAGAGGCGGCACCGCGCAGCCGCGACTGGGTAGACCAAAACGTGATCGGCGGGACATGGCACAATACTGTCTTTTCCCTCAGGACAGCGCCCGGAGAACAGGCCCGGACTGCGATGACGGCAGAGTTTTCCGACCTCGGGATGCGGTTCATGCGCACCCTGCCTGCAATCGAACAAGCGCGCGGCGTGATGTCGATCGGAGATCGACGCTTGGCGGTGATGCTGGAGGCAGGTCGCGTGCCCGCACCGGAGGGCGGGGTTGTCCAGTTGGCCGGCAGCCAGATGGTGATACCGCAGACAGGGATCCCTAATGCGCCTGCGCGGTTTGATCTGGCGCTGGACGGACGGGTGACGGCGATGGTGTCGCTGCTGTCGCTGGAGCCATTCCGCATGATGCGCAACTCCGACCTGCCAGTAAGCTTTGCACAAGGCCGGGCGGAGGTGAACATCGCACTCGACACGCCGCTGGGCCGGGATGTGCCGCCCGAAGCGCGGGTGTGGACCGCTGAGGCCCGTCTGCGGGACCTGCGCACCGAGCAGTTGGTGCCGAACCGGGTCGTGACCTCCTCTGCGCTCAATCTGCGGGCAGACCCGGAGAGCCTTGTGGTTCAGGGGCCCGTGCGCGTCGATGGGCTGGGGGCCGACGTCACATTTTCCCGTGCTCTGGGCGAGGGGTCGGAGGGCACCGCCCAGCTTGAAGCCGCGCTGACGCTGTCGCAGTCTTTTCTGAACACCTTCGACATCCGATTGCCGCCCGGCATGGTCGACGGTCAGGCCGCGGCCCGGCTGGTGCTTGATCTGGGTGATCCCGCTTCCCCCGGTTTTCGCCTGACCTCTGATTTAAGGGGAATCCGGCTGGCGCTGGATGGGCTGGGTTGGGTCAAAGGGCGCAACGCCTCCGGGGCGCTGACGATCGTTGGGGCGCTGGGGGCCAATCCGCGGATCGATCAATTGTCACTGTCGGCACCTGGGTTGCAGACATCGGGCGTTGTAACGCTGGCCCCCGGCGGCGGGCTTGAAAGGGCCGCGTTTGAAAGGGTGCGTCTGGGGGGATGGCTGGATGCCCCGGTTGTCTTGATCGGCCGGGGCGCGGGGCGTCCGGCGGCCATACAGATCGCAGGCGGGCTGCTCGATCTACGGGATGCCAATTTCGGCGGTGGTGGTGGCGGCGGCGAAGGCGGCCCGATCGACATCGCGCTCGACCGGCTGCAGGTCACCGGCAATATCGCGATTGAGGATTTTCGCGGCGCGTTCACGACCGTGGGTGGCCTGCAAGGGACGTTCACCGGCACGCTCAACGGAGCCGCGCCCGTCGATGGAACGATTGTCCCGGTCGACGGCGGGGCTGCTGTGCGCATCGTCAGCAATGATGCGGGCGCGGTCTTCCGCGCCTCTGGTCTGCTGCGCAATGCCTATGACGGCTCTTTTGACATGACATTGCTGCCCGCGGGGGCGGAAGGCAGCTATGACGGCACAATCGTCGGACGCGATTTGCGAGTACGGGACGCGCCTGCGCTGGCCACTCTGTTGGACGCGGTGTCGGTCGTCGGCTTGTTGAGCCAGCTGGACGGGCAGGGGATCCTGTTCACGGATGTGGACGCGTCGTTCCGTCTGACGCCAAATCAGGTGATCCTGACCGAGGCCAGCGCCATCGGGCCGGGATTGGGCCTGTCGATGGACGGTATTTTCTCAACAGCTTCCGGGGTGATGGATTTCCAAGGGGTCATTTCGCCGTTCTATGCCCTTAACGGGATCGGGTCGGTCCTGACCCGACCGGGTGAGGGGCTGATCGGGTTCAACTTCAACCTGCGCGGCCCCGTTGACAGCCCTCAGGTTCTTGTTAATCCGCTCAGCGCGCTGACGCCGGGCATGTTCAGAGAGATTTTCCGCCGTCCGCCACCCAGTGTTGGCAATTGAGAAGACGGCGGACCATGAAACTGAGTGACTTTGATTTCGATCTGCCAGAGCATCTGATCGCTGTTCGGCCTGCGCGGCCGCGCACGTCGGCCAAGTTGCTGGTGGCCGAAGGGGCAGACAGGATCCGTGACCTGCAGGTGCGCGATCTTTGTGACGTTCTTAGGCCCGGCGATCATCTGGTCCTGAACGACACGAAGGTCATTCCAGCCCGGCTTTTTGGCACCCGAACCCGGCCCGGTGCCGATGGTGAAGGCGTGGCCCGGATCGAGGTGACCCTGCTGGAGCCACAGGCGGGGGGGACATGGTCGGCGCTTATCAAACCGCTGCGGAAGGTGCGTGAGGGGGAGGGTATCGAGTTTTCATCTAGCCTTTCGGCTGTCTTTGAGGGGCGGGCGGCGGATCAAGCCCTCGTGCGGTTCAACCTGAGGGGTGAGGATTTTGATGCGGCCCTCGATGAGGCCGGGGCGATGCCGTTGCCGCCCTATATTGCCGCCAAGCGTCCGGCGGATGCGCAGGACCGCGACGATTATCAGACGATTTGGGCGAAAGAGGCGGGGGCCGTGGCTGCCCCCACGGCGTCGCTGCATTTTGAGCAATGGTTGCTCGATGATCTGGCGGCGATGGGGGTCAAATTTTCTTACGTTACACTGCATGTGGGCGCGGGAACGTTTCTGCCGGTGAAGGTGGATGACGTCAGCCAACACAAGATGCATGCCGAATGGGGACAGGTGAGCGATGCCGCTGCGGCGGCGATTATGGCGACCAAGGCGGACGGCGGACGGGTGATCCCGGTCGGCACCACGGCGTTGCGGCTGATCGAGAGCGCGGGCCGGG
>JBCBCS010000021.1:0-26335 GCA_038530475.1 Pseudomonadota bacterium | reverse complement strand
ATTTCAGGCCGCTTTTCACGCAAGGTTTCAATGGCTTCGCCTGCGTTCTTCATCAAATTTGTGAGCGCCTGACCAATCATCGTTTCATCCAGATCAGCCCAGACCTCCAACTCCGGGATCTCGACCTTAAACGCGACATCCGGCTGGCCAGCCTGCTGCAACGCGACCGCATCCCGCAGGATCGCAGCCAGATCATGTGTATTGCGGTCCGGTTCCGGCATCCGCGCAAACTTGGAAAACTCATCAACAATGCGCCGTAAGTCGTTGGTTTGACGCACGATAACGTCGGTGAGCTGCTCTAGCGTTTCAGGCTCTTCGACCTCACGACGGTATTTGCGCTTAATCCGTTCAGCCGAAAGCTGGATGGGCGTCAGTGGGTTCTTGATCTCATGCGCGATCCGCCGGGCCACATCGCCCCAGGCGGCCATGCGCTGTGCCGACACCAAATCGGTCACGTCCTCAAACGCGACCACGTAGCCCTCAAGCGTGCCGTTGTCGCGCAACCGGTGGGACATACGCACGAGCAGGCTCTCCTGCTGTCCGGCCCGCACCAGATTCACTTGCGCCTGCACAACGGCTTTGCCCTCGGCCTGTATCTCACCGAAAAGGGGCGAAAATTCCGGTATCGCAACCGACAGCGGCATATTCGTGCCGCCCGCCATATCCAGCAGACGGCTGGCCGAGCGGTTCACGAAGGTCACGCACCCTTCCGCGTCCAGTCCGACCACGCCTGAGGGGACAGACGACAAAACGGAATCGAACAGACGCCGACGACGTTCGATCTGCCGCGTGTTGTCCAACAGCTCTTCGCGCTGATCCCGGAGGCGCGCCGTCATCTGGTTAAAGTTGCGGCCAAGCTGGGCAATCTCATCTTCGCCCTCTTCCTCGCGCACACGCACATCCAGATCGCCGTCCCCCACCCTCTGGGATGCCCCGACCAGCCGCCCGATTGGGCGCGACAGCCGTTCTGCAAACCGCAGGCCCACCCATATGGCCGAGATGATCAGGATCAGCGCGAAGGCCAGATAAAACAGGCCGAAATCAAACAGAACCCGTCCGCGATCCTGTTCCAGCTGACCATAGAGGTTGACCGTCGCTTGGGTGTCATCGAGCAGCGCAAGGATGTCGCCGTCCACCTCGCGCGTCACATAGAGATACTTGTCATTAAAGGCTTCAAGCGGGATCAGGGCACGGAATTCATTGTTCTCCCAATCCTCAATCAGAAGGATCCCGTCTTCGCGCGCTTGCGCAAGATCGAGCGCCGTAGGCTGTTCAAAGTAGAACTCGTAGGATTGATCACCGCGCGCCCAAATCTCCCCCCCACCGTCGAGGACAAAGACCTCTGTCAGGCCCCGTTCGATCTGCGGCTGCACCCGGGCGAGCGCCTGCCGCACCTCTCCGCGTTCCATGAAGAAAGTCTGCAGGCGTTCGGTGTTGAGGTAACCCGCCAGCGCCTGCCCGTCGCGGGCGACTTCCTGTCTGTGTTCTTCTTCATAAGCTTGCGCGGCGGACAGGGAATTGCCCAGCACATTGCGCACACGGTCGGAAAACCAGCCTTCAAGGCCAATGTTGATCGTCAACATCGCAAAGATCGCGACCGCCACCGTCGGGATCAACGCCAGCAGCCCGAACACGCCTGTCAGCCTCAGGTGTAGCCGCGAGCCTGCGGATTTTGCCCGCCGCGCCGTCACCATGGCCATCACCCGCGCTGAGATCAGGGCGGCGATGACCAGCACGTAGACCACATCCGCCAGAAGGATCAGGCGCAACGTGTCGGTCCGGCCGGTCTGGTCCAGCGGACGCAGTGCTGTGATGGTGAGGATGATCAGAATGGGGGCAAGCAGCACCAAGGCGACGGTCGTGATCGTCTGGGCACGCCGAGAGCGCCGCAAGCGCGACACGGTCTGTCCGACCTTGCTAAGAAGCGTTCGCTGCACGCGACAAGCCCCGCTCTGTCCGGGTCGTGAGGCCTGCCCACGCCCACCGCCTATGTTGTATGGTCCTACCCCGGCCGCAAAGCTGCGACCGAAGGGCCACGGTTATGTGACCTATTTACATCAATTTGCGGCGGCGTGTCACGTGAATATCCAGATCGGTGATCTTTTTTCGCAAGGTATTGCGGTTGATGCCCAGAAGCTCGGCACATTTTGCCTGATTTCCCGAGGTCGCATCGAGCGCGATTTCCAACAAAGGCGCCTCCACTTCACGCAAGACCCGCTGATAGAGCCCGGGGGGCGGCAGCATCCCGCCATGCAAATCGAAGTAGCGCCGCAGGTGCTGGGCGACCGATCCGGACAGCTTGTCGGACGACCCGGTCTGCAAGGGCTCAACTGCGGGTTGGGAGCCCAAGACAAGCTCGACCTCGGAGCGTTGGATCTCATCAGCGGTTGCCGTCACCACCAGCCGGCGCATCACGTTCTCAAGCTGGCGGACATTGCCGGGCCAGGTATAGGCGCGCACCAGATCAACGGCAGAGGAGGCCAGTCGCCGCGCTGCGGCCCCGTCCCGCTCTGCCCGCAGAAGGAAATGCTCGGCCAGCAGCGGGATGTCATCGACCCGATCCCGCAAGGGCGGCACCACGGCAGTCACGCCTGCCAAACGGTAGTAGAGGTCTTCGCGCACCTTGCCGTCTTCCAGCGCCTCCATCAGATCGGATCGAGAGGTCGCCATGATCCGCGGTGAGCTGTCGCCCATCGCATCAAGCATCCGCACAATCCGCGCCTGCATATCCATCGGCAGATCGCCCACCTCATCGAACACAAGGCTGCCGCCCTTGGCCCGTGCCAGCAATGCAGACGGCCCGTCCATCCCTTCGAGGTCTTGGGCAGAGGCCACAACAAAGGGCAGCGACCGGCGGTCGGAAAAGTCGTGGATCGCGCGCGCAATCAGGCTTTTGCCCGTCCCGCTTTCACCGGTGATGAGCACCGAAAGCGGCGTGTTCATCACCCGCGCCACCAATCGGTAAAGCGCCTGCATCGCCGCCGTGCGCCCGACCAGCGGTAGGTCATCGGTTTGGGTGTCGTCTTCGCGCAGGGTCGGCGTGCGATGCTTAACCTCCAACGCACGGGCCGCGCGTTTCATCAGATCCGGCAGATCAAATGGTTTGGGCAGATAGTCATAGGCATCCGCTTCCGCCGCCTGAATTGCCGTCATGATGGTGTTCTGAGCAGAGATCACGATCACCGGCAATCCGGGCCGGGCTTCAGCGATCTTGGGCAGCTGATCGAGCCCGTTGCCATCCGGCATGACCACGTCAGAGATCACCAGATCGCCCTTTCCTTCCTCCACCCACCGCATCAGCGTCACGATGCTCGACGTGGCGTGGACTTTACAGCCGGCGCGGGTCAGCGCCTGAGTGAGAACCGTGCGGATCGTGCGGTCATCGTCTGCGACCAAAACCGTTCCATCCATTATGCGTCTCCTTCAACATCCTTGGGCACCGTTGGCAACGACACCCGAAACACCGTCCGCCCCGGGACGCTTTCAACTGAAATCCAACCGCCCACATCGGCGATAAGCTTGCTGACCAAGGCAAGGCCTAGCCCGGTGCCGTTCTCCTTGCCGGAAATGAACGGCTCAAACACGTCGCCTGCAATCTCGGGCGGCAGGCCCGGCCCGTCATCGATAATCTCAACCTGCAAAGGCAGCCGAGCCGTCGTTCCATCGTCGCGCTGCACTCTCAAAGATGGCTCGTAAAATGTATGCAGGGTGATCGAGCCGCCTGCCTGCCCGACCTCGGACGCGTTCTTCAGCAGGTTGAGGAAGACCTGAAGCAACTGATCCGCATCCGCATAGGTCGGCGGCAAAGACGGGTCGTATTGCTCAACCATCATCATATGCGCGCCGAAGCCCACAGAGGCGGATTGCCGTGCGCGATCCAGCACATCATGCAGGTTCACCGCTTGCAGTTTGGGCGGCTGCACATTGCCGAATTGCTCCACCTGATCCAGCAGCGCCACGATCCGGCGGGATTCCTCAACGATGAGGTCCGTCAGCTCCCGATCGCCATTGCTCAACGTCATCGACAAAAGTTGCGCCGCACCAGTGATGCCTGCGAGCGGGTTCTTGATTTCATGGGCCAGCATTTCTGCCATGCCAATGGCGGATTTCGCCGCCCGGACGGAGCTTGCGGATTTGGTCATCCGCATGGCGATCTCACGCGGTTCAAACAACATCAGCATCTGGTCGCCACCATCCATCAAAGGCGCGAACTGGATGTTGCATTGAAGCGGCGGGCGTTCACCCGACCCGACGTCCACATCGTTCACGAACAAAGAGGTTCTGTTGGCGCTAGCGCGGCTATAGGCGTCCTCCAGCGGGGCGTCGATCATCACCTTGTCCCAGACAGAGGCCCCGATCAGCGCCTTTGACGACAGGTTGAGAAAGGCCTCTGCCGCCGCATTGCTGTCCGCGATCGTGTCGTCGGGGTTTAGCAGCAGCGCCGGGATCGGCAGGGAATTCCAAAGCGCCTTCATGCCGCCACGCTCTCGGACAAGGCGTCAGGCAGCAATGCCATCACGCGCTTCGGGTCTTTGTCAGTCAGAACAGCGCGACGCAGGTCTGGCCCGGTGCCGACGCTGTCCATGTACCAGCCCAGATGCTTGCGCGCGACCTTGCCGCCGAGGATTGATCCGTAAAACGATAGCATCGCATCGTAATGGCCCTGCACCATATCGACAAATGCGTGGCCCTTGGGGATCCGCGGCGCAGGGGCTCCCGTCAGCTCAGACAGGACCTGCGCCAGCAGCCACGGCCTGCCTTGCGCCCCCCGGCCGATCATCACACCGTCGGCCCCTGACGCCGCAAGTGCTTTGCGGGCGGCGGAGACATCCACGATGTCGCCATTGGCGATGACCGGAATGCTCACCGCGTCTTTCACAGCGGCAATCGCGGCCCAGTCCGCCGCACCCTTGTAAAACTGGCAGCGCGTGCGCCCGTGGATCACGATCCGCTGAATACCGGCGGCTTCGGCCCGACGCGCGAGCTCGGGCGCGTTGAGAAGGTCATCGTCCCACCCGAGCCTCGTCTTGAGCGTCACAGGAATATCGACCGCCTCCACCACGGCCTCAATCAAGGTGAGCGCATGATCGAGGTCGCGCATCAACGCAGAGCCGGAATAACCATTGGTCACTTTCTTCGCCGGGCAGCCCATATTGATGTCGATCATCGCCGCCCCGTTGGCTTCAATCGCGCGGGCGGCTTCGGCCATCCAAAAGGCGTCACGCCCTGCGATCTGAACGGCGGTGCCCGCCTGGTCAAATCCCAGCTCTGCCTTCTCCCGGACTCCGGGCTTGGCCTGCACCATCTCCTGGCTGGCGACCATTTCGGACACGACCCAGGACGCCCCAAAGGACGCCACAAGCTGGCGGAACGGCAAATCCGTGATGCCCGCCAAGGGCGCGAGCGCCACAGCGCTTATCGGTGTTTGCAGGGTCTCAGACGGCCTCATGCCCGGAAATTAGACAGAATCGCGAGCACCTACAATGAAATGGCGGTGAATTTTGTGGCAGATTTCATCATTTGCCTAAATTTTAATCAGCGCTTGCGGCCTCTTTCCCTGTTGCGCACCAATCCCTAAACAAGCAGGTGAAGTAACGCGCAAAGATCGCCCATGACGCCCAACCAAACCACCGCTGCCATCATTGTCGCCGCCGGCCGCGGCGTCCGCGCAGGCGGGGACATTCCCAAGCAGTGGCAGTCCATCAACGGTGCCCCCGTCGTGCTTCACACCTTGGGCATCTTTGAGGCCCATCCTCGGGTGGAGGAGATTGTTCTTGTCGTCGCGTTCGAAGACCTTGGCTGGGTGGAAGAGCTCGGCCTGGAGGCGCGCGCGACGATTGCCATCGGCGGCACGGAGCGGTCCGCATCGGTGCTCAGCGGCCTTGCCGCGACAGAGGCCGACCGGGTGTTGATCCACGATGCCGCGCGCTGCTGTCTGGCACCAGACGTGATCGACCGCGTTCTCGATGCACTGGACGCAGCGCCCGCCGCCGCGCCCGCCCTGCCCGTCACCGACGCACTCTGGACCGGAGCGAACGGAACCGTCACCGGTCTCACGGACCGCACCGGTCTTTTCCGCGCTCAGACGCCCCAGGGCTTTCACCGCGACCCCATCCTTACCGCACACGCGGCCCACGGGACCGGGTCCGCAGACGATGTAGAAGTCGCGCGCCGCGCCGGCCTTGACGTCACAATCGTCGAGGGCGATGAAAACAACCTCAAGATAACCACACCTGCCGATTTCGCCCGCGCGGCGGCGCTGCTTTCAAAGGATCACGGCCCTATGGATATTCGCACAGGCAACGGCTTTGACGTGCACCGTTTCGGGGACGGTGATCATGTGATCCTGTGCGGCGTGACTGTGCCCCATGAGCGCGGGTTGCAGGGTCATTCGGACGCCGATGTCGGGATGCATACGGTCACCGATGCGATTTACGGGGCTTTGGCCCAAGGCGATATCGGCCAGCATTTCCCACCTTCCGATCCGCAATGGAAAGGCGCCGCCTCTGACATCTTTCTACGCCACGCCTGCGCGCTGGCCAACGAGATGGGCTTTCAGATCAACCACATCGATTGCACGCTCATTTGCGAGTCTCCCAAGATTGGGCCTGTGGCCCAGTCCATGCGCGAGAAGATGGGCGAGATCATGGGACTGACGGTGGACCGCATCAGCATCAAGGCCACCACGTCCGAACGGCTTGGGTTCACCGGGCGCGGCGAAGGGATCGCAGCGCTCGCCACAGCGACATTGGTGAAGCCATGATGGACACGTTCGCCCGGCTGATCGGCACCGTCTTCTATGTCGGATATCTGCGCCCCGCCCCCGGCACCTGGGGGTCGCTGGCGGCCTTGCCGATGGCTTGGCTCATCTACTCCATTGGCGGGCTATGGCTGTTTCTTCTGGCGATCCCTGTGGCTTACGTCAAAGGGTACCTTGCCACGATCTACATGACCTCCGGGACCGACGACCACGACCCGTCCGAGATCGTGATTGATGAGGTCGTCGGCCAATGGATTGCCGTCGCACCTGTTCTGGTTGGGGCGACAATCCGTGATGTGAACGTGCTGTCGCTTTGGCCGGGCTGGATCGCCGCCTTCCTGCTCTTCCGGCTTTACGACATCACCAAGCCCGGCCCGGTCGGTTGGGCGGATCGCAAGAACAACGCAACCGGCGTAATGCTGGATGATGTGATCGCCGGGATCTTTGCCGCGATTTGCGTGATGGGCCTCGCGGGTATTGCCCACGGGATGATCATGTGACCGCCCGGGCTGTTTTTGAGGCCCTCAAGGCGCGTGGCTGGATGTTGGCCACGGCGGAAAGCTGCACAGGCGGAATGATTGCTGCCGCCATCACCGACCTGCCCGGCTCCTCCGCCGTGCTCGACCGGGGCTTCGTCACCTATTCCAACGCCGCAAAGACCGAGATGTTGGGCGTGCCTGCGGCCCTGATCGACAGCATGGGTGCCGTATCAGAAGAGGTCGCCCGCGCCATGGCAGAGGGCGCGCTTGCCCGGTCGCAGGCCGACATCGCCGTGTCGGTGACCGGCATCGCCGGGCCGGGCGGATCAGAGCATAAACCCGAGGGGCGGGTGTGCTTCGGCCTCGCCATCCGAGGCGGTTCGGTCCACGTGGAAACGGTCGAATTTGGTGCGCTCGGGCGGGGCCGCGTCCGCGCAGCGACGGTCGAACACGCCTTCGACTTGATCAAGTAGGCCAGCCAGTAGATGCGCAATTTTTTATCAAGTCCCCTCCATTCTGCCTAATAATTAATCAATTCCCAAACTGCCCATGTAATCACCACCGCTTGCAGCACCTGCCGCTTTTCGCGCCATGTCGAATCCGCTTTGTCCCCCGCAGGGAAATTCGGGACACGAAGAAGGGGAAGTCTCATGGTAGGAGCGGATACCGCTTGGATTATCGTCGCAACGGCACTGGTGCTGTTCATGACCCTGCCGGGTCTGGCGCTGTTTTACGGCGGGCTGGTGCGGGCGCGGAACGTGCTCAGCGTGTTTATGCAATGCTTCGGCATCGCTTGTTTGATGAGCGTGCTATGGCTCGCCGTGGGCTATTCCATCGCCTTTGGTGACGGCAACGCTTATTGGGGCGGCCTTGGAAAGATGTTCCTGAACGGCGTGGATGCAGGGACCGTCTCGGGCTCGATCCCCGAAGTGCTGTTCTTCGCCTTCCAGATGACGTTTGCCATCATCACCCCTGCCCTGATCGTTGGCGCGTACGTCGAACGCATCGGGTTCGGCTTCGTGATGACGTTCTCTGGCCTGTGGATGCTGATCTGTTACGCGCCGGTCGCCCACTGGATCTGGGGCGGAGGTTTGCTGGCCGGTGAGGACTGGTCGCTCTTCACGGAAGGCGTGAACGACTTTGCTGGCGGCATCGTGGTGCACCAGACGGCAGGTCTGGCGGCGCTTGTGGTGGCGTTTTTCCTCGGCCAGCGGTCCGACAAATCGAAGCCGCCGCACAATCCCGGCATGGTGATGATCGGGGCTGCGATGCTTTGGGTCGGCTGGTTCGGCTTCAACGGCGGCTCTCAGCTGGCCGCCGACGGGACAGCGGCCATGGCGCTGACGGTCACGCATATCTCGGCCGCGACCGCATCGCTGACATGGGCGCTGTGGGAACGCATCCGCTTTGGCAAAGCGTCCCTCGTGGGCATGGTCACGGGCACGATTGCGGGCCTCGCGTCAATCACGCCGGCCTCCGGCTCAGTGGATCCGGTGCAGGCGCTGATCATCGGTGGTGTGGCTGGCATCATGTGCCAAGAGCTTTGCGGCTTCGTCAAAAACAGGCTCAACATCGACGACACGCTCGACGTCTTCGCAGTCCACGGCGTGGGCGGGATGTTCGGGATCATCATGCTGGCGGTTTTTGGTCTGGCCGACTGGACAGCACAGCTGGGCGGTCTGGCCGTGGTCGGTATCTGGACGCTGGTGACGACCACCGTAATCTTGATGGTTGTGCGCGTGATCTTCCCGCTGCGGGTCAGCGAAGAGGATGAAGCGCAAGGCCTCGACATCACGTCCCACGGCGAACGCGCCTACGACATGACGAGCTGACTTTACGGCTCCATCAGATCGAGAAGGGCGTCCATGTTGGGCGCCCTTTTTGCGTTGGTGGCCCCCCACAAGAGCGCCTCATCCGGGACAAGCACCCGCGCCTTGGCGCGAATGCGGGCGGCGCGGTCGTCCAACGACAGAGGCGCAGTCAGATCGTGGGTCAGCACCACCTGCCCCTCTGGTCCGTCCAGCACGACGCGGCTTGCGGTCTCTGCCACGCTCGCGTCGCCCGTGACGGTGACCTTGCCCGCCAATGCGCGCAATGGCGCATCTTGGGCAACCGCATCACTGAACGTCGCCAGATCGCCCGTATCCCACCCGGTCAGCGCCAAAGCCGCTGTGTGGGTATAGCTGAACTTCACCTCTAGTCCCGTTTGCGCAACCGGGATGTTGCAGACTTTGAGCCAGCGGGGGTTGGTGTGGACGGTGACGCGGTCAACCGGGCCGTTATGGCCGCGCAGGGCCTCAAGCATCGCATGCAGGCCGTGGCAACAGGCGTGGAACTTATGGCTCACCTGCGTCATCAGCCAGTCTTCGCCGAGGCCGTCAAACGCGGGCAGGTTCCCTTCGCCGTAGTGGGTCGGACCGAAACCCTGCGGCCCGTCAATCCCGGCCCCGCGTGTGTCAAACCCGGCGTGGGCGAGCGAGGCCGCCTCGACCCCGGTCCGCGCGGCAAGGCCCGCGTGATAGGGTTTGCCCATCGTCCCGAACTGCGACTTGAGGCCCGCCGCCTGCGTGGCCGCAATCCCGAAGGCGGCCTGCATTTGCGCCTCATTCAGCCCCATCAAGCGTCCAGCTGCGGCCGTGGCCCCAAAAGCGCCTGCAGTGGCCGTCATGTGAAACCCGGCCTCATAATGCGGCCGCCCGAGCCAGAGCCCGACGCGCACGGATACCTCCGCCCCGATCAACGCGGCCTCCAGCACCTCCTGCCCCGATCCCGGACAGGCAAAGGCCGCCGGGAACACGGCGACGGAGGGATGCCCGATATGGGCAAAATGGGTGTCGTCATAGTCCAGCGCGTGAGAGATCGTGCCATTGGCCAGCGCGGCAGCAGCTGGCGTCGGCGCGGTGCCGCCAAAAACCCGGTCTTCGCCGCCGCCCACATGGCCGCGAATGATCTGCGCCACAGGCTCCGTCCGGCCTGCGATCCCGCAGGCCATCCAGTCATGCAGGGACAGCCGCATCACCCGCAACGCATCATCATCCGTCGGCGCTGGCCCGCAGGCGAAGGCCGCAAGGCGCGCCGCGACGCTCAACCGTAAAGTTCCGCGGCGCGGCGCTCAAACGCTCGGACGATCCGTTGCATCGCTTCATTGAAGAACATGCCAGCGGCCCCCTGCAACAACGGGTTACGAAACTCAAAATCGACAGCGAAGGATACGTCGCAGCCGCCTTCCGCGTCTTCAAATTGCCACGTGGATTCGAGGTATTTGAACGGCCCGTCGATATATTCGGTGTCGATCTGGCTGCGCTCGGGCCACAGTGTCACACGGCTGCCGAACCGTTCGCGGAAGACTTTGAAACTGATGACCAAATCCGCCAGCATCACCTCATGATCGTCCTTCGGCGTGATTGATCGCACCCGGGCCGCGGCAGTCCAGGGCAGGAATTTCGGGTAGTTCGCCACATCCGCCACCAGGTCATACATCTGCTGAGCTGTGTAAGGCAGACGCTTGGTCTCGGAATGGCGCGGCATGGACGGTCTTTCGCTGGAACTTTGTCTGGGGGATGTCGTATGGTTGTCCCGGAAAATCAAGCAAATGCCGCCCAAAAAGGGGCCAGACAGGACCAGATGACGCAAGCAGACAAGCCCAATTATGTCATCGACCAGATGATCTCAGCCAAATCCATCGCCGCCCGGATCGAAGACCTCGCCCGTCAGATTCACACGGAATTCAAAGACACCAACAAACTCATCGTTGTGGGGCTGCTGCGCGGGTCTTTCGTGTTCATCGCCGATCTGGTGCGCGAACTTGATCTGCCGGTTGAGGTCGATTTTCTGGAAGCTAGCAGCTACGGCGATGGGATGGAAAGCAGCCGGGAGGTGCGGATTCTGAAAGATCTGCGCGGCCAGATCGAAGGCCGCGATGTGCTGGTCGTTGAAGACATTGTCGACACGGGTCATACGCTTCATCAGGTGATCGACATGCTGATGACGCGGCACCCCGCACGGCTCAAATCAATCGCGCTGCTCGACAAACCCAGCCGCCGTGAGGTCGACATGAAAGCCGATTACACCGGTTTTGAAATCCCCGACGAATTTGTCGTGGGCTACGGTATTGATTACGCCCAAAGGGACCGCAACCTGCCGTTCATCGGCAAAGTCCGCTTCGTCTAGGCCCGGTCAGCGGTCACACTTGGCAGGAACTCGGTCCAGAATGTCAGCATAGAGCGGCAATGCGGAAAGGATGATCGGTGCGGTCGACCCGTCCGAAATCTGGGTGATATACGTCTGACCGTCCTGCGTGCGGATTAATAGACGATTGCACAACGCCGGAAGATCAAAGCCCGCCATGTCCAGATCGATGGCATAGGACACGACAGTCCAAGGAGCGCCGTTCAACTCCCCACTGATCCGCTGATCCCCCAGCACATCATAGGCTTCGATGTCGGACATATCCCGGGATTGAGCGTAACCCTGAAGGGCGATGTCAACATATTCAGCTGGTGACACACCCAGATATTCAGCACTTGCCGCGATGACATCGAGATGTTCGTAGGGCAGCAGAAACGGCACGATCTGTTCGTTTCGGATGGACGCGTCGAAGTCTGCGAGGATGTCACTGACCTCAGCCTGCCATGCCTCGGATTGCGCTTCGGCCATCGTCGCCGCGACGCTCATCAAAACCAGAAAGACGCGAGCGATCATGACCCCAGCTTGGCCTCCCGCGCCGCCCGCAGTTTCGCGAAATCGTCGCCGGCATGATAGCTTGAACGGGTGAGCGGCGTGGCAGAAACCATCAAGAAGCCCTTGTTCCACGCAGTCTTTTCGTAGGTCGCAAACTCGTCCGGGGTGACAAAGCGATCCACCGCGTGGTGTTTGGGCGTGGGCTGGAGATACTGGCCAATGGTCAGGAAATCGATGTCAGCAGCGCGCATGTCTTCCATCACCTGCACGACGGCCTGCTTGTCTTCACCCAAGCCGACCATGATGCCGGATTTGGTGAAGATCGTCGGGTCCATCTCTTTCACACGCTGCAACAGACGCAGCGAATGAAAATATCGAGCGCCGGGGCGGACCTCAGGGTAAAGGCCCGGCACGGTTTCGAGGTTGTGATTGAACACGTCGGGTTTTGCATCCACCACGACCTCAAGCACGCTGTCATCGCAGCGAATGAAGTCCGGCGTCAGGATTTCGATCGTTGTGCCGGGGGATTGGCGGCGGATCGCGCGGATCGTCTGGGCAAAATGCTCAGCCCCACCGTCTTCAATATCGTCCCGATCAACAGAGGTGACGACGACGTGGTTCAGCCCCAGCTGCTTAACAGCATGGGCCACGCGGCCGGGTTCAAACGGGTCGAGGTCCTCGGGCGGCTTACCGGTGGCGATGTTGCAGAAGGTGCAGGCGCGGGTGCACACCTCACCCATGATCATCATGGTGGCGTGCCCCTGGTTCCAGCACTCCCCCGCATTGGGGCAGCCCGCTTCTTCACAGACGGTGACCAGCTTTTGCTCACGCATGATATCGCGGGTGCGCTCATACCCTTCGCCGGTCGGGGCCTTCACCCGGATCCAGTCTGGCTTCTTCGGCTGAGGCGCATCGGGGCGGCGTTGCTTTTCAGGGTGCCGCTGTGCCGGGATTTTCAGGTCGCGTGGTGCCATGATCGTCTCCTTGAGGATGACCTAAGGAAAACGCACGGTTTTGTCCAATGTTCCCAGTGTCGCGGGGACCGGGGTTGAGCGGGCTGCATAGCTCCGGATCTTAGCCGATTTTGGGTCCGAGGTGCCCCACCTCGTCATAGTGAAGAACCAGTCGTTGCAATGCGATCCGCAGCACGACCTTGCCCGACCGCGCGGCCCAGCCCAGCTCTTGCTCCGCCGTCTCCAACCCTTCCAGCAGGCAGCAACAGCGCAACGCCACCTCCGCCAGACCAGGCCCGAGGAACAACAGCGCAGCCGCCACTTGCCCTCGGGCGGATGTGTCGCTGACCGGTTCGGCGCAGCGGCCGTCAATGTCGTTCAGCAGGTCCGCCCACCGCGCCCCCTCTGGATCAGGGGACGGGGCGGCGATTTGCGCCAGTTCAAAATCTTCGCGCAACCGTTCTGCCGCACGGACCATGGCGCGGGTCAGGAACGGATTGCCTTCCTTGTCCCGCCGCCGGGCCAAGCCCGCAACGGGGCTTTCCTGCATCGGCATACGCGCGACAATGGACGAGTCCGGTGAAAGGCTGAGAGGGGCTGCGCCGTCAAACGTAGCTGGCCCCTCAGCCATTGCCCGCGCTGTGTTCTCCACCTCCGCCGTGAGGTCGCGCAAGGCTGAGCGACCGGTTTGCGTGATCCTGTAGCGCAACACCCGCCCTTTGCCGCGGGTCGGTGCAATCCAGCCCCGCAAGGCCAAAGCCGTCGCAGTCACACTGGGCAGCGGCACACCCCGATCGGGTTCCCCGGTCAGATTATCCTGGACGATCACGCCCTGCTCCATCCCGACCGCGAGCGCCAGCATGGATTTCGGCGTCGCCAACCGCCGCAAGGCTTGCAGCAGCTCAAGCCGCGATGGCGCTGCCGGTGTGGATCCCTTTGTCGCCAGTTCCTTAATCGCGCGATCAATCAACGGGTCATCGCGGCTTTGCTCCACCTTGCGGATCTGCCGCATAATTGTTGACGCGTGGCATTCCTGCGACCGCGCCAAAGCGCGGATCGGCTGGCCCATTTCGGTGTGAAAGACGTAGTTGCGTATGTCTTTTGGCACCCAGCCCGGAACCACTCGGGCGATTTCCTTGACGTCCGTCATTGCTTCCCCAATCCTCTGCCCCTGGTGTCAGCAGCACCCCAAGCGAGCACAACCTTCACGTGCAAAAGTTTCCAGAACGTTAATTTTATCCACAGGAGACAGAATATGTTTCCAAATCATAAACAATGCTGAAGGCACCGTTCGGTCGGACTTATCCACACGCAACACCCCTTAAAGTTGTGCCATATTGTCGCCACAATTGATGATGGAGAGGACCGATGGAAGATATTCTTACGCAGATTTCCCGCCTACACCGCCCGAAACTTCTGGTGCGCACGGCCCGTCACGGTATCGGGGACTACAACCGTGTGGTGCATCTTCGCCGCTTGCTGAAGACCGACACGGTGATGAGCCCGGGTCAGGCGATCGTCAAGCTCATGGAACGAGAGGCCGTGGTGAACAAACAGCGCACTGATGGACGGGCTGAGTATTCTGTCGCGCGCCATGTCGAATTGCTCATCGCATTGATGAGCGAGGCCCGGATCCTCAAGGCATCACAGGCCTCGCGCCGGCGCGCCGCTGAGGCCCGCGCGAGCACAGAAAAAGTCGTGCCTTTGTCCTGACGGACTTAGGTGAAGCTGTCAGGCATGGACGCCTTCTTATCGGCGACATACGCCTCAAGCCGGGCCCGGGTGTCAGGGTCCATCGGAGGCTCCTGATAGCTGTCGAGCAGTTTCTCAACGCGGCTGGAGGCCAGTGCCTGGCTGTCACGCGCGCCCTCTTCTTCCCACGTCTCAAAAGGTTTATAATCAAACACTTCCGAGCGCCAGAAGGCCGATTTGAAGTTGGCCTGAGTGTGGGCGCATCCCAGGTAATGACCGCCTGGCCCGACCTCGGCGATAGCATCCATCGCTTGCGCGTTCTCGTCGATTTCAACGCCCTTGGCCATGTGGTGCAGCGTGCCAAGCTGATCCGCATCAAGCACGAATTTCTCAAAATCGGCGACAAGTCCGCCTTCGAGCCAACCGCACGAATGCAGCATGAAATTCACCCCGGACAGCAATCCGGAATTGAGGCTGTTCGCGGTCTCATAGGCCGCTTGAGCATCGGGCAGCTTGGAGCCGCAGAATGACCCAGCTGAACGGTACGGCAGTCCCAGCCGCCGGGCCAGTTGCCCTGCCCCGTTGGTGATCTGACTGGCCTCCGGCGTGCCAAAGGTTGGCGCGCCCGAATTCATATCGATGGAGGTCACAAAGGTGCCAAAGATAACCGGCGCGCCGGGACGGATCAGCTGGCTGTAGGCGACACCGGCGAGAACCTCGGCCAACACCTGCGTCAACGTACCCATCACCGACACCGGCGCCATCGCCCCGCCGACAATAAACGGGCTGATGATCGCCGCCTGGTTGTGCGCGGCATAGACCTCCAACGCGCCCATCATGGTCGCATCAAAGGTTAACGGGCTGTTAATGTTAATGAGCGACGTCATCACCGTGTTGTCGCGCACGAAGTCCTCTCCAAAGAGGATCTCGCACATCTCGATGCTGTCCTGCGCCCGCACAGGCTCCGTCACGGACCCCATGAAGGGTTTGTCACTCAGGATCATGTGCGCCAGCAGCATATCGAGATGGCGCTTGTTGACCGGCACATCCGTCGGCTCGCACACCGTGCCGCCGGAATGATGCAGCCATTTCGACATATATCCGAGCTTCACGAATTTCTGGAAATCCTCGATCGTCGCATAACGCCGCCCCCCCTTTGCATCGCGCACAAAGGGCGGTCCGTAGACCGGGGCAAGGACCAGATTGTCCCCACCGATGACCACGGATTTCACCGGGTTGCGGGCATGTTGCGTGAATTGGGACGGCGCAGTTTCACACAGCTTCCGTGCAAGGCCACGCGGGATGCGCACGCGCTCCCCCTCGATCTGAGCACCCGCTTCGCGCCAGCGCTCCAGCGCGCCGGGATTGTCGACAAAGGCGACGCCGATCTCTTCCAGCACCGTCTCCGCGTTGCGTTCGATCAGCTGAAGCGCCTCTTCCGACAGAATCTCAAGATTGGGAATCTTCCGTTCAATCGCAGGAGGCGTTTCGAACTTGACCGCCGTACGCTCTGCCCGACGTGCCGCGCCACCGCCACCGCGTCCGCGTCGTCCCCGGGTTGGTGCTGCTGCGTCTGCCTCTGACATGTCGTCCCCCTGATCGCTGGTTTGGCCAGAATTCATCTGGCCATGTCCTAGCCCGCCGGGACGCGCAGCCCGTCGCCACATGCGGCAAGTGCGGTGCGAAAGCGACATTTCCAGGAGGGTGCCGCGCCCGCCGAATCCTTGCACCCGCCCTAGGCCGCCTTTAGGTGGGCACATGGACATCACCGATCACGACCGCCTTCTCATCATCGACTTCGGCTCACAGGTCACGCAGCTGATTGCGCGCCGCCTGCGAGAGCTGAACGTCTATTGCGAAATCCACCCCTATCAGAACGTCACCGACGCGGTGCTGGCCGATCTGGCGCCCAAAGCGGTGATCCTGTCGGGCGGCCCGGACAGCGTGACGCGCGACGGATCGCCCCGCGCGCCCGAAAGCCTGTGGACCATGGGCGTCCCGGTGCTGGGCATCTGTTATGGCCAGCAGACGATGATGGTGCAGCTGGGCGGTGAGGTGCATGGCGGCAAGATTTCCGGCGGCGGTGGCACGGCTGAGTTTGGCCGCGCCTATGTGACGCCGACGGACGCGCGGATTGATCTGCTCACCGGCTGGTTCCTGGAAGAGCGTGAACAGGTCTGGATGTCGCACGGCGACCACGTCGCCAAGCTGGCACCGGGATTTGAGGTTTACGGCACCTCCCCCAACGCGCCCTATGCGATTACGGCGGATCTGGAGCGGAACTTCTACGCCGTCCAGTTTCACCCAGAGGTCCACCACACCCCGAATGGCTCCACGCTTTATGAGAATTTCGTCCGTCTCGCTGGATTCTCGGGTGATTGGACAATGGCCGGCTACAAAGACATCGCGATTGAAAAAATCCGCGAACAGGTGGGCGACAAACAGGTGATTTGCGGGCTGTCCGGCGGGGTCGATTCCTCCGTCACGGCCGCGTTGATCCATGAGGCGATAGGCGATCAGCTGACGTGCGTGTTCGTCGATCACGGGTTGCTGCGCCTCAATGAGGCGCAGGAGGTCGTGACGATGTTCCGCGACCACATGAACCTGCACGTGATCCACGCCGATGAGGCGGATCTGTTCCTTGGGGAGCTTGAGGGGCAATCCGACCCCGAGACCAAGCGCAAGATCATCGGCAAGCTCTTCATCGACGTGTTCCAGAAATACGCGTCCGAGATTGAGGGCGCGGAAATCCTTGCCCAAGGCACGCTGTATCCCGACGTCATCGAAAGCGTCAGCTTCTCGGGCGGGCCGTCCGTCACCATCAAATCCCACCACAATGTGGGCGGGTTGCCGGAAAAGATGGGTCTGAAGCTGGTTGAACCGCTGCGCGAATTGTTCAAGGACGAAGTCCGCGCGCTGGGACGAGAGCTTGGCCTGCCCGCGTCGTTCATCGGCCGCCACCCCTTCCCCGGCCCCGGCCTCGCGATCCGCTGTCCCGGTGAAATCACCCGCGACAAGCTCGACATCCTGCGGCAGGCCGATGCGGTTTATATCGACCAGATCCGAAAACACGGGCTTTATGATGAGATTTGGCAGGCTTTCGTCGCCATCCTGCCCGTCCGCACCGTGGGCGTGATGGGCGACGGACGGACCTATGATTACGCCTGCGCCTTGCGGGCGGTGACCAGCGTCGACGGCATGACCGCCGATTACTACCCGTTCAGCCATGATTTCCTGGGTGAGACGGCCACGCGGATCATCAACGAAGTGCCGGGGATCAACCGGGTCACCTACGACATCACTTCCAAACCCCCCGGAACGATTGAGTGGGAATGATGCAACTGGCGGCGCAAGCATGGTGACGTTCCTTCGACGCTTCATCGGATTGGGCATCGCCCTCGTCGCGCTGACATTCGGCGCGGTTGTGTATTGGACGCTCACTTGGCCTGACCGAGACAGCGCCACGCTCGGCCCTGCTGACGCCATCATCTGTCTGGGGGGCGATTTGCTTCCCAGTGGGGAGCTTGGGCCTGCGGGTCTTTTGCGGGCCAGCACCTGCGTCGAGCTCTGGCAAGACGGTGTCGCCCCCGTCCTTCTATTCACCGGAGCCGGGAACCCTGACATCGCCGAGGCCTCCGCGATGGCCGCGTTCGCCAGTGGGCAAAACGTGCCGGCCAGCGCGATCCTGATTGAACCTGTGGCGGAATCGACCCTGCAGAATGCACTTTTCTCTTTGCCGATGATCCCCGAGGCCGAGCGCGTGATCCTTGTCTCCGAAGCGTTCCACCTGCCGCGCTCTGCCGCGTCCTTCCGCTGGGCGGCCTGGGAGCTGGATCGACGCATCGACGTGCAAACCGCCATGTCCCATCAAGTGCGCCGCACCCCTGAAGGTCGCGTGATCTGGTCGATCCTTGGCCGCGAAACCGCGGCGATCTGGTTCAATCTTGCTCGGGCTGCGGCCTATTCCGCTGTCCCAAGCGCGCAAATCGGTTGGCTTCACTGACCGCGCTGGATAGCCTACCGTGCATGATCCGGATCACGCTCTTTGTGTTGCTCATCGCCACAACCGCCCCGGCGCAGACGTTGGGAACGGTCATCTTTTGTGCGGGCAGCAATCCTGACTGGACGCTTGAGGCGACGGAGACAGGCGCGACATTCACGTTTCAACGCGCCTCGGACATGACTGAAATGCTGGTGACAATCGCCGAAGGAGCCGACTGGCCCCGTGCGCTGACGTATGTGGGGCGTGGCGACAGCGCGATTCTGATGCTTGAGAACACGGCGTGCGCATCGGACACAACGACAGGTCCACTGACCGCCCGCGTTCTGACGCAGCGGGGGCAGACGCCGATCCTGCTGACGGGGTGTTGCCTGCCGCTTCAGGGCTAGCGCAGCGCTTCAACCAGAAGCCGGGACGAAAACTCGCCCACGGCACAGGCCGACACATCAGCTGCCGCGTAGCCGGTGTCGACCCACTCCTGCACCGCGTCGATCCCAATGGACAGGAACGGCCCCCGATTGACCGGATCGCGGCCCCAATGGGCGTTCTGCCAGGGCTCCTGCCCGCCATACGCCGCTGCAATATCGATCGGCGGCTGGCCCGCGCGGGCCATCAGCACACCGGCGATGCAGTTGACCTGCCGCTCGACCATGCCGCGCAAGGCGTCCTCTTCGTCGCGGCGCTGGACGATCTGGCGCAGGGCCACATCCGCCACGCCGTGTTGGACCTGCACCGCATGGCCAAAAAGATGCGCGATCTCATAGGCTGCCTGCGGGCGGGCTTCAAAACCGGGACCATGGTAGATCGTGTTGGTGGTCGTGCAGTAGAACACGGACGAGTTCGTGTCGCCCCCCGCCCCGCAGTGGGTCGAGAGGTTTGCGACAGCTTCCACCATGGGCATACGGTCGAACATCGCATTGGCGGTGTCCCTGATTGCTGCCGGATCCGCACAAACTGGTGCCGCAAGCGCTGCAAAAACAATGACATATTTCATGACGCCATCACGCCCCCTTGCGCGCGCGGTGTCAACCTGACAGCACAACAGCCATGAACGAGACCCTCAAAGCCGCCGTCTGGATGATCGGAGCCATTGTGTCATTCACCACAATGGCACTGGCGGGCCGTGAGGTGGCCGTCGAACTCGACACGTTCGAGATCATGTTCTTTCGCAGTTGCGTGGGCATCCTGGTCGTCGTCATCCTTGCGCGGTTGGCTGGCACATGGGGCCAGGTGAACACCCAGCAAATGGGATTGCATGCAATCCGCAACGTCGCACATTTCACCGGGCAGAACCTGTGGTTCTACGCCTTGCCCCTGATCCCGCTGGCCCAGGTTTTTGCGCTGGAATTCACGACGCCGATCTGGGTGATCCTTCTGGCCCCCCTCATTCTGCGCGAGCGGTTGACGGCGGTGGGCTTGATTGCGGCCGCTTTGGGCTTTGTCGGGGTTCTGATGGTCGCCCGCCCCGGGGCGGCAGAGATTTCGCCGGGGCTGATGGCGGCCGCAGGCGCGGCTGTCGGCTTTGCCCTGACGGCCATTTTCACGCGCAAGCTGACCCGCACCCAAACGATCACCTGCATCCTGTTTTGGCTGACGGTGATGCAGGCGGTCTTCGGACTGGTGATGGCGGGCTATGACGGTGACATTGCGGTGCCCACGACCAACGCCCTGCCCTTTGTCATTCTGATTGGATTTGCCGGATTGCTGGCCCATTTCTGCCTGACGACGGCATTGTCGCTGGCCCCGGCCAATATCGTGATGCCAATCGACTTCGTGCGCCTGCCCGTGATCGCCTTTGTGGGCGCGTATTATTACAAGGAAGCGCTGGATCCATGGGTCTTCATCGGCGCGGCGGTCATCTTTGGTGCGAATTACCTCAACATCACCTACAGCCAGAATGCTGCGCGAAATGCTGCATCTGCAAACGTGTCTATAAAGTGACGCGCCCCGGTTTCGGAAAAACTGACGTAGGGAAAGAATTGATTATTTCGCGTGCACCTTCATACGGTCTCGCCAGGAGATATCCACACTCACCGGATAAGGGACACAGGTATGATGAAGACTTTTGCAACCGCAGGCGCAGCCCTGCTGATGACCACAGCCATGGCAACCGCAGGCGGCATTGATCGCTCCGGCCAGTTTCTTGGCCCGATTTTTGAAGAAGGCGGCGAAAGCGGTACCTACTTCCAGTTTTCTTTCGGCCTTGTGAACCCAGAGGCGAACAACCCCGCCCTGACGAACCCGCTGCAGGACTACAGCTCTCTCGGTTTCGCTTACAAGCGCCAGCTGACTGATGATTTGTCTGCAACGCTCATCATCGATGAACCTTTCGGTGTGGCCGTTGAATACGTTGATCCGCCGTTTGGTGTTGCTCCGGGCAGCCTCTCTAATGGTCGTGCCTATATCGACAGCACCGCGATCACGGGCATCCTGCGGTATGAGCTCGACAATGGTTTCTCGGTCCACGGTGGTATCCGCGCACAAGAGATCGGCGGCGTCGTGGTCTCCACCCCTGGTCTTCTGCAGGCCAACAGCGGCTACGATTTCGGCTACCTTGTCGGTGGTGCGTATGAGCGTCCGGACATCGCCCTGCGCGTGGCCCTGACCTACAACAGCTCCATCGAGAATGAGCTGTCGGGCACCGAGAACTTCGCACCCATCGCGGATTTCATCGTTGAAACGCCAGAAAGCTTCAACCTCGAATTCCAGACCGGCGTAGCGGCTGACACGCTCGTCTTCGGCTCCATCCGCTATGCCATGTGGGACGGGTTCAACCTGACCGCAAACGGCAATGAATACGTGAACCTGGACGGTGACACGACGACCTACTCCGTCGGTGTGGGCCGTCGCCTGAACGACAGCTTGTCGGTCTTCGCAACGATTGGTTACGAAGCTGCGGGTGACCGCCCGTCCTCGACCGCGTTGGCGCCCACGACCGGGACGCGCAGCGTTGGCCTTGGCGCGACCTACACGATGGACAACGTGTCCCTCACCGGTGGCATCAGCTATGTTGAGCTTGGCGATCAGGGCGTGGGCCCGGGCGGCGTGTTCGAATTCAATGACAACAAAGCCATTGGTGCTGGTTTCCGCATCGGTTACGACTTCTAAGTCGCTGCAATATCACATGGAAAAGCCCCGGCCATCGCGTCGGGGCTTTTTCGTTGCTTGAAAGCCAATGCGGGATTAACCAAATCCCCATGATTTACGAAACCGCCTCTGACTGGACCAATGCCGCCCATAAACGGGTGCTGTTCTTTGCCATGTCCGGCTTGGGCAAAACCCATGTGTCCAACCTGCTGCGGCAGAACGGGGACTGGTTTCACTACTCCATCGATTACCGCATCGGCACGCGCTACATGGGCGAATTCATTGCTGACAACGCCAAACGCGAAGCGATGAAGGTGCCGTTTCTGCGCGATCTGCTGATGACCGACAGCATCTATATCGGATCGAACCTGACCTTCGATAACCTCTCGCCGGTCTCAACCTATCTCGGTAAGCCGGGCGATCCGGCGAAGGGTGGCGTTCCGATCGACGAATACCGCCGCCGTCAGGAGCAGTTTCGTCGGGCGGAAATCGACGCGCTGCGCGACACCGGGTATTTCATCGACCGCGCGCAGGCGCTTTACGGCTATGACCATTTCGTCTGTGACACCGGCGGGTCGATCTGTGAATGGGTCGACCCGGAAGACCCGTCTGACCCCGTGCTGCGCGCGCTGTCGGACAGCTGCCTCATGGTCTGGATCGAAGGCACCGACGACCACACCGCAGAGCTTGTCCGCCGCTTTGACAAGGCGCCGAAACCGATGGCGTATCAGCCTGAATTCCTGTCGATCTGCTGGGCGCAATACTTGAGTGAAAACAAAGTCCTGGACGACGACGTTGACCCAGATGATTTCGTGCGCTGGACCTATGCGCGCGCCCTTGCCCACAGGCAGCCGCTTTACGAAGCGATGGCCAGAAATTGGGGCATCAAGATCGCGGCGGCTGACCTGGCCGGCGCCCGCGATGCGCAAGATGTGACCGCCGCCATTGCCAAAGGGCTTGAGATGCGGACCTGACCCGCCTATTTCAGCCCTCCCGACAGCACGAGACGTTCGCCATGCCCATCCGCCTGCCCCAATCCTTGCCCGCCTATGATGTCCTCTCGTCCGAGGGCGTTATGGTCATGGGACGGCGCGCGGCGGATCAGCAGGATATCCGGCCGCTGCGGATCGGCCTTCTCAACCTGATGCCGAAGAAGATCCAGACCGAGACGCAGTTCGCGCGGCTGATCGGCGCTACGCCGCTGCAGATTGAACTGACGCTGATCCGGATGTCCGACCATGAGACCCGCAACACCGCCGCGGAACACATGGAAGAGTTTTACCGCACCTTTCAGGAAGTGAAGGATCAGAAGTTTGATGGTCTGATCATCACCGGCGCCCCGATTGAGCATCTCGACTTTAAGGACGTCACCTATTGGTCTGAATTGACTGAGGTTTTTGACTGGACGCAAACAAACGTTCACTCCACGTTCGGGGTCTGTTGGGGCGGGATGGCGATGATCAACCATTTCCACGACGTGCCGAAGCACTTGCTCGATCACAAGCTGTTTGGCTGTTATCGCCATATGAACTTCGCCCCGGAAAGCCCTTATCTGCGTGGATTTTCTGACGATCTTGCGATGCCGGTCAGCCGCTGGACCGAGATGCGCCGCGACGAGATCGAGGCGGCGGGCCTGCCGATTCTGCTGCATTCCGATGATGTCGGCCCGGCCCTCGTCGAAGACCCCAAGCACCGCGCGCTCTATGTCTTCAATCACTTCGAATACGACAGCGGCACTCTGAATGAGGAATACCAGCGCGATCTGGCCTCCAACCAGATCGAGGGCGCTGACATACAGTTGCCGGTCAACTACTTCCCCGGCGACGATCCATCAGCGACCCCGCCCAACCGCTGGCGCAGCCATGCCCATCTGCTTTATGGCAACTGGATTTCCGAGATTTATCTGACAACCCCATTCGACGTGGATCAGATCGGGCTGCGCTCAACCGACCTGCGGAAATCGTCTGCCGCAACGGAATAATCGCAACTTTCACGCGGTTGTTGGCGTTTCTGTTTCAGCCTCATATGTAAAGGGGTGAAACATTCGTTGAAAGGACGTCGTTGTGGCGCTCAAGATGATTGCTGCTCTTTCTGTCATCGCATTGGCTGGCGGGGCATTTGTAACCGACCGACAAGCCGCATCGCGCGTCTCAAGCGCTGAACGGGAATATCCGCCCGAAGGCGTGCTGATCGACGTCGACGGGCGGCAGGTTCATGCCGTGGTGCGCGGTGATGGCCCAGCGGTCGTCCTGCTGCACGGCGCTGGTGGAAACACACGGGAATGGACGTTCTCCCTCGTGGAACGCCTCAGCATGCGTTACCGCGTCATCGCATTTGACCGGCCCGGAATGGGCTATACCGACCGCACGGATGCCAAATACGAAGGCGCGTTTTCCGCCGAAGCGGAAAGCCCGATGGAACAGGCCGAAATGTTGCATAAGGCCGCGACGGAGCTTGGCGTCGACAACGCAATCATTGTTGGGCACTCCTACGGATCGATTGTGGCGCTGGCATGGGCCTTGCGCTTTCCGGACGACACGGCCGGGTTGGTCACGCTGGGCGGGGTTTCGCACCCCTGGCCGGGGGAGCTTGGATCCTATTACACCGTCAACGGATCAGCCGTCGGTGGCGCGGTCCTGCCACCGCTGATCGCCGCTTTCGCAAGCGATGAACGGGTCGAGAACGCCATCGCGGGCATCTTTGCGCCAAATCCGGTGCCGGAGGGCTACAAGGACTATATCGGCGCACCACTGACCATACGCCCCGACAGTTTCCGCGCCAACACGCGGCAGGTGAACACGCTCTACCCCCACGTGGTGGACATGGCACCACGCTACGCGGAAGAGATCACGATGCCGCTTGAGATTATCCATGGCGATCTCGACACGACAGTCCCCCTCGAAGTGCACTCAATCCCGCTCAGCGCGGCGGTGCCCCACGCCAAGCTCACTGTCCTTGAAGGCGTGGGACACATGCCGCACCACACCCATCCGGATGTCTTTGAGGCCGCGCTCGACCGCGTTGCGGACGCCGCCGGATTGCGCTGAGGGGGTCTGGCCCCCATAGTGCCCAATAATTGAGCAGCAAAGAAAAGACTAAAGAGGCCAAATATGACCGACCTGCCCTTTGACGGCGAAATCAGCCGCTACTTTCGCGAAGACGCGCCCGACGCAGTGCGAGCAGAGATTGAGGGGCGCAAGAAGGGTGAAATCCTCGCCACCAAATACCCGTATGACAAGCGCTGGAAACGATCTGAGTATGAGGCCGCCCTCGCCGCGCTCCAGATTGAGCTTGTGAAGCTGCAATCGTGGGTCAAGGACAGCGGTCAGCGGATCGCGATTGTGTTCGAGGGGCGCGATGCCGCCGGAAAGGGCGGCACGATCAAACGGTTCCGTGAAAACCTCAACCCCCGGGGCGCGCGGGTCGTGGCGCTGTCGAAACCCACCGAGGCTGAGCAAGGCCAATGGTACTTTCAGCGCTACATCAAGCACCTTCCCACCGCCGGCGAGATCACGTTCTTCGACCGCTCCTGGTACAACCGTGGCGTGGTGGAGAAGGTTTTTGACTTCTGCACGGATGAGCAGCGGGCGAAATGGTTCGATCAGGTCAATCCGTTTGAACAAATGCTGGTGGACGAAGGGATCAAGCTTTTCAAGCTGTGGCTCAACGTCGACCGCGCGGCCCAGCTCAGCCGGTTCCTTGCCCGCGAACGCGATCCTTTGAAGCAATGGAAGCTCAGCTGGATCGATGTCGAAGGGCTCAAACGGTGGGATGCCTACACGTCAGCGATCACCGAAACTCTGGACCGGACCCATAGCGATGTGGCCCCGTGGCATGTGATCAAAAGCGCGGACAAACGCCGTGCCCGTATTACGGCGATCCGCGCTGTGTTAAGTCAATTGGATTACGACCGGAAAGATACGACCGCACTCGGGGAGATCGACCGAAGTATTCTGGGCGGTCCTGAGGTGATTGGTGCCTAAGCGCGGCTATCACCATGGCGACCTGAAACGGGCGCTGGTCGATGGGGCGCTGCGCCTCATCGAAGAGAAGGGTCCAACCGGATTCACCTTGTCTGAGGCCGCGCGTGAGGCTGGGGTGACACCGGCTGCAGTTTACCGTCACTTTGACGGGCGCGAGGATCTGATCGCCGAGGCCGCGCGGCAAGGATACGAGATTTTCGCGGATCTGATGGAATATGCCTATGACAAAGGTCAGCCGTCCGCTCTCGCGTCTTTCGAGGCGACAGGCCGGGCCTATCTGGCATTCGCCCGCAAATATCCGGGTCACTACGTGGCGATGTTCGAAAGCGGGATTTCAACCAACCGCACACCGGAGCTTAACGATGCGGCGACCCGTGCCAACGCCGTATTGGAAAAATCCGCCGCTGAGCTGTCTAAGCACATCCCGGAAGAGAAACGCCCACCGCCGCAAATGTTCAGCGCCCATATCTGGGCGATGAGCCATGGCGTGGTGGAGCTGTTTGCCCGGGGCGCACCGGGCCGCACGTCCCCATTTCCGCCAGAGGATTTGCTGGAAAGCGGCATCGGTGTTTATCTGCGTGGACTGGGGCTCGTGGCGCCCGACGAATAGGCAGCGGCTTCCGCCTACCCTTCGGTCACGATCCGGTCCTTCTCAACGCCCATGTAATTCAGGTTGTAATTCAGGTTGTCGACAACCATGT
>JBCBCS010000020.1:0-27341 GCA_038530475.1 Pseudomonadota bacterium | reverse complement strand
CCGCCTTTGATACAGCCTCAAGTACCATCAGAAGCCTAAGCGTCGTTGGTATCTGATCTGACGTATCCTTGGCATTCATGTGCCCGGCCTAATGCCTCCCGCTAGATTGCGCAACGCTCAGGATTGAGCGGTTCAGGATCACCGAAGAGACCCGACAACCAATGCATCCCTTCCACGATCCCCTCATAGAGGCCGCCGCATGGCAACAAGGTCGTCGCCGTCCACGGGTTCATCGCCACAAAGAACCAGCACGAAATCAGAGCGATCAGGTAAGCGAAGGTATACCGGAGCAGCCTGAAGTACGGCACGCCCGTCACCCCAGAGGCCACATAGAGGTTCAACCCGTAGGGCGGGGTGATGAACCCGATGGACGCACCCACCAGGAAGACCACCGAGAAGTGGATCGGATCAATGCCGACAGAGGCCGCAACAGGGGCCAGGATCGGCGCCAGGATGATGGTCACCGGCAAGCTTTCAAGGATCATGCCTGAGATAAAGACGATCAGCATCGCCGCCAGAAGGACCGCGTAATAGCCCCCCATGGACCGCACGAAATCCCCAATCGCCGCTTGCGCGCCGAGGTCAGACAGCACCTGCTGCATGACGACAGACACAGCGATCAGTGGGGCCAGAACTCCGGTGATCTGGGCTGAGCGGCTGACGATCGACGGGATCTCATGCGGGCCGAAGCCCTGCACCACAAGCATCGAGCCAAAGCTGCGGTCAGACCACACCATCTCTTCGTTGGGCTTGTAGGCAAACCCGACAATCCATGACAGCACGCCCACGATCATACAGAAGCCAACCGTCACACCCGCCGCCTCGGTCGGGGAAAACTGACCGGTGTAGATGCCCCAAAGCACAAGGCCGATGGCAAAGAAGCCCAGCCACGCCCCCAGCGCCGTCTTCAGGACGCGCTGGAATTGCAATTGGATGATGTTGCCCCAGCCGTTCAGACGGCAGACGATGAAGCAGGCGACCTGCATTGCGATCACCATCATCGCACCAGGCACGATGCCCGCGATGAACAGGTCTGAGATCGGCAGGTTCATCAGGAAGCCGTAAACGATGAAGATGATCGACGGCGGGATGATGATCCCCACTGTGCCGCCAGCCGCCGCCGTCGCCGCCGAGAAGCGCTCATCATAGCCACCCTTCACCATTTCCGGGTGCAGCATGGAGCCGATGGTCGCCGTCGTGGCTGAGTTGGAGCCCGAGATCGCAGCAAAGAGACCGCAGGCGCCAATCGACGCCATCGCAAGGCCCCCCCGAATCCAGCCCAGACACGCATAGGCAAAGTCCGACAATCGTTTGGCAATCCCGGATCGGTTGATCAGGTCACCGGTCAGAATAAACAAAGGCATGGCCAGCAACGCAAAACCTTTGTCGAAGACGTTCATCATCTCTGATCCGATGTTGTCGATCCGCAGTCCGATGACCGCCGAACAGCCCAACACCCAATAAACGATGACAAGGATCACCGGCACGCCCAGCATGAACAGGAATGTGACGGCGATGGAAATGAGAGTGACGAGAGTTCCGCTGTCCATTTTAGACGTCCCCCCCGATCACAGCGCGCTCAATCAGTGGCTCACCGTTGCGGAACCGGCGCAGATCGCCGAGATAGTTTTGCAAGGCCCGTCCGCCCAACAGAATGAACGCGACGGGAATGGTGATGTAGAACCACCATTGCATGACATTGTCGGTTGATCCGACGATCCGGAAGTTGAAGGCAGAGAACGCGGTGGCCCGTGCCGTCGTGACGAAGACGATGAGGCAGAAACCCCACCACAAAACGAAATCGAGCGTAAGGCAGGCGATCTGGGCGCGTCGCGGCATCGCGGTACGGAGCTCGGAGAAGCTCAGATGCGTGCGCAGACGCACGTTATAGGCGCAGCCATACCACGCCATGACGAGGAAAAAGAGAGGCGGCACCGTGGTCGCCCAGCCATTGGAATAAGTTACGGGCGTGCCGGTCAGCCAGCTTTCGAAGTTGCCATAGAACCGGAGAACAACTTCGACAAAGATAATCGCGGCGATCACGAGGTAGGTCCAGACGCTCACCCACTTTTCAAGGTTGCGGTCCAGCACAGGCACCCGTCGATATAGTTGGACGACAAGGAACGACCCTAGCGCCACAACGACGATTCCGAACAGCCACGCGCCTTCCTCGCGCAAGGCGTCCCTGATTTCAAAACTGTCGAATGTCATAAAGGAGGCGACGACCCCCCAAGCCTCTGCCAATAGCGACATTAATGCTATCCTCCCTCGTGGCGTTCAGGCGGCGTTTTGACCCTGCCCGATTAAGAAAGGGCGGCGGACATCACGCCGCCGCCCTTCTCATTTATGACTGTTTTTATTAGCCGCGCCACCAGCGACGAGGCTCCACGTTCTCAGGGAGCATATCGGCCGGAATTTCGCGGGCGATGTTGTAGATGTCCTGGTAGGTGTCCTGACCACCCGACCAGGCATTCAGACGCTCGCGCCATTCTTCCCAAAGCTGCGGCTGGAACTCTGGCGAACACATCTCTTCGGCCTTGCGGATTTCTGCATCCGACAGGGTTGCCACGCGCACGTCGTTCTCAGCGAAGATCGTGCCCGGCATCTGCGGATCAGAGAAACCGACCGTCTTGACCAATGCGGCCTCATTCGCGCCCTGAATGTGCACCTGCGTCCAGTAGGCGGACTCCATGACAGCATCTTGAAGCTCGCCCGGCATGCTGTCGAAGACCTCGGCAGACATCGCAGTGTGTTCTGTGCCGCAGAAGAACCGCAGGTCAACGGACTGGCTGACAACCGGCGACATGTTGGCATAAGCCACAGCCGATGCCCACGTTTCAGCGCCGTCGATCAGGCCCTGACGCAGACCGTCAAGGGTTTCTTCCCAAGCCACAGGCGTCGGGTTGAGGTTCAGAGCCTCCATCGCGATCCGGCCCAGCTGGGTGCCCGTGACGCGGTTCTTGGTGCCGAACATTTCCTCAATAGTGGTGATCGTCGGCTTGTCGGCAAAGGACATACCCATCTGAATGCCGCGAAGTTCAGCGTGGCTGAACAGGAACTTCAGACCGTGGCGCTGCTCATACGGATCGCGCAGCAGGCGGACTGACTCGGGGCTGTAGAGGAAGTGATACTGATCGGCCCGGCTACGGAACATGTACGCGTAGTCGAGGACGTTCAGATAGGGCGCACCACCGGCAGAGTTCTGCGTGGAGGCGGCGTAGATGTCGATGATGCCTTGCTGTGTTTTTTCAACGCAGGACAGCTGACCGCAGATCTGGTTGTCACCGATGAATTCCACGCGGATCGCGCCGTCGGTGCGGCTTTCCAGATCGCGTGCGAATTCAAGCGCGCCGGCGCGTTCGATCAGCAGGTTGCGTGCGTTGAAGCCAGCCGCCCCAAACTTCAGGCTGAACTGTGGTTCTTGACCAAAGCGACGCTCATAGGTGCTTTCAGCAGCCTTCGCGAGGCTGCCGATGCTCATCGCACCGCCGAAGGTCCCGGCGGCTAGCAGTGTAGAGCTGATACCGTACTGGCTGGTGAGCTTAAAGAAATCACGCCGCGAGATGTGACGCAGCTTGTTCATGACACTCATTATGGTTCTCCTCCCATTTTCGTCATTATTGAGACTTTTAGTTTCAAAATTATGCTAATAGGGTTCTAAAGACTTGCATAGAATTTTTTCTCACTTTCGAGGATCGATCGGGCACCATGAAGTTTGATTATGTCGTCGTTGGCGCGGGATCAGCGGGCTGTGTTTTGGCCAACCGACTGAGCGCAAACGGAAAATACTCCGTCGCCTTGCTTGAGGCCGGCGGGCGGGACACGTCCCCGTGGATTCATATTCCTGTGGGATATTTTCGCACGATGCACGATCCGAAGCTCGATTGGTGCTACAAGACTGAGCCCAATGCCGAACTGAACGGCCGTCGGATTGATTGGCCGCGCGGTAAGGTACTAGGGGGATCGTCGTCCCTGAACGGTCTGCTTTATGTCCGCGGACAACCGCAGGATTACGATCGCTGGGCACAAATGGGGAATCAGGGGTGGTCCTGGGACGATGTGCTGCCGCTCTTCAAACGGGCGGAGGCGAACGAACGCGGGGCAGACGATTTTCATGGGGCTGATGGGCCACTCCGCGTGTCGGACATGCGCCTGTCTCGTCCGATCTGCGATGCGTGGGTCGAGGCAGCCCAGACGGCGGGCTATCGTTTCAACCCCGATTACAACGGCGCGGACCAGGAGGGCGCGGGTTACTTTCAGTTGACCGCGCACAATGGTAAACGTTGGAGTTCGGCCACCGCGTATCTCAAGCCAGCCAAATCGCGCCCCAACCTGCATATCATCCCAAACGCTTTCGCGCGCCGGGTCGTGTTTGACGGAACACGCGCAGTAGGTGTCGAATTTGCGGATCGTGCGGGCGCGGTGCAGATTGTCAAAGCGGAGCAAGAAGTTGTGCTTTCAGGTGGGGCGCTGGGCTCCCCCCATTTGCTGATGCATTCCGGAATCGGTCCGGCGCAACATTTGCGCGACAATGGAATCGAAGTGCAGCATGACCTCGGTGGCGTGGGCAGGAACCTTCAGGATCACCTGCAAGCGCGGCTTGTGTTCAAATGCAACGAACCCACGCTAAACGATGAAGTGCGTTCGCTCGTGAATAAGGCGATGATCGCTGCGCGATACGCAGTTTTCCGCGATGGCCCCATGACGATGGCAGCCAGCCTCGCCACAGGATTCTTCAAGACTCGTCCCGACCTTGAGACGCCGGATATCCAATTCCACGTTCAGCCGTGGTCGGCGGACAGTCCGGGCGAGGGCGTGCATCCGTTCTCCGCGTTCACTCAATCCGTCTGCCAGCTGCGCCCTGAAAGCCGGGGACGCCTTGAACTGAACGGCCCGGACCCATCGACCTATCCAAAGGTGCATGCCAATTATCTGGCGACGGAAACGGACCGGCAAACCCTCGTCGAAGGGGCGCGGATTGCGCGTCGTATCGCCCGCGCCGCACCCTTGGCCGCCAAGATTTCTGAAGAATTCCGTCCGACAGCTGATGTCGATATCGATGATGATGCCGGCATGTTGGAGTTTGTGCGTCAGAACTCTGTCTCGATTTACCACCCGACGGGGACATGCAAGATGGGCAACGGACCTGATGCGGTCGTCGATGCGCGCCTGAGGGTGCATGGCGTCACAGGATTGCGGGTCGCAGACTGTGCGATCATGCCGGAGATTGTGTCGGGCAACACCAACGCACCCGCGATCATGATCGGCGAGAAAGCGAGCGATCTGTTGCTTGAGGATGCGCACTAGGCGCTTATTCGCCCTGCAAGATCGCGTTTTCCCATTCGCGCAAAAACGCCTGTCGCTTCAATTGGTCGAGAAACACCATGAGCCCGGGGCCGATCTCAATCCGGTTGAGTGAGGCGGAGGCCGACTGGAGCCCCAGGGATGGGCTGACCAGCGGCTCGGCCCCCGACCCGTAGGACTGGCTGAGCATGTGGTCAATGAAGTTGTAAGACAGATCAGGCGATGGCGCATTTGCAGGAATTAGGGCGGTGCGCAGCATGGTCGTCGTAAAGTCAGCGGGCAGAATGATTTCAAATGCATCACGGTCGTCCCGATTGGCAACGTAGCTTCCCAGAACATTGTAAGCGATCAACAATTCGCCGCGTTTGACGTCTTCGATCATGTCAGAAGAGCAGCAATATAGACGTGCATCCAGTGCACCCATCACCTCGGCCAGCCGCCAGAAGGTTTCTGACGCGCGGGTGTCCTGCGTCGCAAACAAGTAGCCCAGACCCGAGGACCGCACGTCATAGGTCCCAATCCGTCCGCGAAATCGATCGGGATCACTGCGCATCAGATCAATAAGATCGTTCCGCGTCTGGGGCACGTTTTGAGCCGTGAATGCGTCACGGGATACGACAATCGCCGCAGGCTCCTCCGTGAAGGCAAACAGCATGTCGTTCCACCCAGCCCAGTCCGGCAAATTTCGTGTCTCTGGTGAGACATGGCGCAAGGCAAATCCATCATTCGCGAGCTTGGTTTGCAAATCCATCGCACTCGAGATCGCAATGTCGAACGCGTCTTCACCGTCCACCACGACCTGCATTAGGTCGGTGGAACTGACGACGACGTAATCGATCGTCAGGTCTGGATTCAGTTCAAGAAAAGACAGGATCATGGGCTCGAAAAAAGCTGTATCAGCGGTTGAGATAATCCGAAGCTCAGCCGCCGCGTCTGTTTGCGCCCCAAACTGCGCTTGATCCTCGATCTCATAGGCTGATGCCAAAGCACCAAGCCAGATCAACGCCCCTGCTAGGAGATGGGAAAGACCAGTCTGACGCATGCGCCCCCTCCGTCGGTATTGGTGATATCCATCGTTCCGCCATGCGCTTCCATCACTTCGCGTACAATCGTGAGGCCCAGGCCGGACCCGATCACCTGCCGGGCGTTGGATCCGCGGGCAAACCGGTCTGTCAGCGTATTTAGCTCGGACGCTGGAAACCCCGGACCGGTATCTGTGATTGTCAAGACGGCACCCGTCTTGTTCAGGGTCGTTGTCACTGCGACCTCAGCGCCGGGTGGGGCGTATTTGATCGCATTGTCGAACAGGTTTTGAAGGGCGTTCTGAAGCAGGATCGTGTCTCCTTCGATGAACACCTCCGCAGTCAGATGAGTGCGCAGCGCGATGGATTTCAGTTCTGTCAGCGGGCGTGCGCGGTCAACCGCCAATTCAGCCAATTGCCCAAGATCAAGCGTCTCCATCGACAAATTGTCGAGTCGGAAGGTGACCATCGCATGGTCCAGTAACTGACCCGCCGTGCGAGAACTGTCATCGATTGCATGGATCATTTCCCCTACGGCATCCCGGGTCGACGGATCATCAGCTGTGCGGGCGACAATCTCGGCCTTGGTTCTAACAATGGCGAGCGGCGTGCGAACCCGGTGGGCGGCTTCGGCGATAAAATCCTCAGAGCGGGACAGGGACGTCTGCAAGCGCGACATCAGGTTGTTCAGCGACGCGACCAACGGCACCATTTCGCTTGGCACCGGAGCGGCGACGGGTCGCAAATCCTCAGGCCCGCGACGGGAAACCGAAGCCGTCAACCGATCCAGCGGCCGGATCGTGCTGCGTGCGACCAGACCGGCCAGAACGACCAGAAGCACGAATACGCCACCGCCCAACGCGACGGACCGACCCGCGACACCGGCGATGATCTCTTGCTGGCCGGACAGCGTTTGCGCGACAGAAACCTGAAGCGATTGTTGCCCCAGATCAGTGGAAATAGAGCGTCGTAGCGTTGCGATCCGGACCTCTTCGCCGAGGAAGGGCTGAGACAGGAACGTGATCCGATCGTCGGCATCCAAACGCGCCTCTGGCAGGTCGGCGTAGCCCGACAGCAACTCCTCCTCCAGCCGGATCGCGTAAAAGACCCGCTCATCCGACACGCCCCCCAGCATCGACAGGGCAGAATAGGGCAGGTCGACGACGATCTCGCCGCCGGAATATCGTGCCGCATCTAAGATTGAGATAGCAGAGGCTGACAGGACGTTGTCCTGACTTTCCTGCGCCACCTGCCGGGCCACCGACAAGACAGCAAAATACACCCCGACCGTAAGAACGACCGCCCCGGCCAGCAACGAGAACAGCAACCTGCGCCGGAGCGAGCCGTGGCTGGTCGGCGAGGCGCTGTGCATCTGGGTCATCCGATGTCCAGCTTGTAGCCCAAGCCCCGCAATGTGACGATCTTCACATTGCTGGCGGTCAGGTGTCGGCGCAGTCGTCCCACGTACACCTCAATCGCATTTTCCGAAACGTCTTCGTCATAAGAAAACAGCCGGTCGACAAGAGCGGTCTTGGAAAAAACCTGCCCCGGCGCCTTGGCGAACACCTCAAACAGGCGCAGCTCGCGCGTGCGCAACTGTATGTCGCGGCCTGCGACGTGCAAAGCGCCCGAGCTGGTGTCAAAACGGATTTCGCCCAAGGCCAGGACATTGCTCGATTCGCCAGAACGACGGCGGAGGACAGCACGGCACCGTGCTTCGAGTTCCGAAAAGTCGATCGGCTTCACCATGTAATCGTCTGCGCCCAGATCAAGAATCCCGACCCTGTCGGACACCTCAGACCGGGCTGTCAGAACGATGATTGGCGTATTCAAACGTTGCTGCCTGCTTTGCGCCAGAAAGCTGCGGCCGTCTCCGTCAGGTAACATAATATCCAGCAAAATCAGATCGTAACTCGCCGTCTTGGCAAAGTGCCACGCGGTGTCGAGGTCGGGGGCATGATCGACGACATGGCCATCCAGCTGAAGCCGGTCAACCACCGCTTCCGCAAGCTTCGCATTGTCTTCAATCAGCAGGAATCGCATTGGCTCGATCTCGTTTTCTGGCCCGCCAGAGGGGCGTGTCAGCTTTGTGTCAGCTTAGTCGCTCAAGCTTTTCAGACCTGAACGGCGCAGACCGTTTTTGTCAAATGGGAGGAAACCACATGACTTTTGAACTGGGCCGTCGCGCCCTGATGGCCGCGGCTGCGGCAATGACACTTTCCGGACCTGCTCTGGCTGATGGCCATCAGATCCTGGACGATATCCACTTCCTGATCCCCGGCGGCGCTGGCGGCGGCTGGGACGGCACGGCGCGTGGCACCGGTGAGGTCCTTACTGAATCCGGCCTCGTGGCAACGGCGTCCTATGAAAACATGTCCGGCGGCGGCGGCGGTGTCGCGATTGCCCATCTCATCGAGAACGCCGAGAGCATGGAAGACACCCTGATGGTGAACTCCACGCCGATCGTGATCCGCTCCCTGACAGGCGTCTTCCCACAGAGCTTCCGCGACCTCACACCGGTGGCTGGCACCATCGGTGACTATGCTGCCATCGTTGTGAACACCGACAGCGAAATCATGTCGATGGACGATCTGCTCGCGGCCTACCGCGCCGACAACAACAGCGTCGCCGTTGGTGGAGGCTCCGTTCCAGGCGGTATGGACCACCTTGTCGCAGCGATGGTGATGCAGGCGGCGGGCGAAGACCCGACCGGCTTCAACTACATCCCCTATGACGCGGGCGGCGAAGCCATGGCTGGCCTTCTGTCCGGCGAAATTCAGGCGCTTTCCACAGGCTTCTCTGAAGCGGTCGCTTTGGCGCAGCAAGGTGAAGTACGCATCCTTGGCGTGACGGCACCCGAGCGGGTCGACGCCTTCATGGATGCGCCGACGATGATGGAGCAAGGCCTCGACACAACGTTCGTGAACTGGCGTGGTTTCTTTGCGGCACCTGGTATCTCGGATGAACGTCTGGCGGCTTATCAGGATGCGCTGACGAAGATGTATGACACCGAAGAGTGGGAAGAAGTGCGCGCCCGCAACGGTTGGGTCAACATCCACAACAATGGCGATGAGTTCGTCACCTTCCTCGAAGAACAGGAACAGGTGATTGGCGATCTGATGCGGACGCTGGGCTTCCTCTAAGCCATCAAAACTTGGTGTGAGGGGCGCTGCCCCTCGCGCTCCCCGAGGTATTTTGAGCAAAAGGAAGGGGAGGCGGGTCGCCCCGTTTATCCTCCCCCGAAAGCAAAGCTTCCTTCTGCACGGTCATCGGCACCTCTGCCTGTACCGCTCTCATAAGGCCGCGTTAAGGTTAATATTTCGTTTCCTTTTGCTTTAAGTACCTCGGGGGTTTGGGGGCTGGCCCCCCATTGAACATCAAGTTTGTGGGGGGGGCTGGGCCCCAAGTCTTACACCCTAGACCTTTCAGGAGGCCTGACATGGCACTCGACCGCTGGATCGCGCTCATCTTCGTCGCGTTTTGCTGCATCTATGGATATGCGGCCTTCTTTACGATGGATCACCTGTTGCCGCCTTTCATGCAGCGCAACCCGGTCTGGCCTTCGACTTTCCCGAAAATGCTGGCGGTGATGGGCGCTGTCGTTGGGCTGATCGTCCTTCTAGGCCTTGAGAAAGGCAGCGATGAAAAAGAGACCTCTGCCGCGGACATCAACTATCGAAATCTGGGCGAATACAAGGTCGGTCAGGCTGCAATCTTGTTGGGCCTGATGATCGCCTACGCGCTTCTGCTCCGCCCTGCCGGCTTCCTGCTTTCCACGACAGCGTTTCTGGTCGCGGGCAGCACGGTCCTGGGTGAGCGCAAGTTCCATATCATGATTCCGGTCTCCGTGCTCGCCACCGGTGCCGTCTGGTACCTCGTGCAAGAGGTGCTCGGCATCTTCCTGCGGCCCTTTCCATTCTTTCTGGGGAACTGATCCATGATCGAAGGCATCCTGATCGGTCTCGAGGCCGCATTCTCAATCCAAAACCTTTTGATGGTCATCGCCGGGTGCCTGATCGGCACGTTCATCGGCATGTTGCCGGGTCTCGGCCCGATGTCGATCATCGCCATCATGATCCCCGTCGCCATCGGAATCGGCGATCCGGCCGCCGCGTTGATCCTGCTTGCCGGTGTCTATTACGGCGCGATCTTTGGTGGCTCGACCTCCTCTATTCTGTTGAACGCTCCGGGGGTGGCGGGGACAGTCGCAACGTCGTTCGACGGCTACCCGATGGCCCGCAAGGGTCAGGCAGGCAAGGCGCTGACAATCGCGGCGGTGTCCAGTTTCGCAGGCGGCACGATTGGGGCGATCCTGCTGATGATCTTCGCCCCAGCGCTGTCCACCGTCGCCCTCCTCTTCCATTCTGCCGAATACTTCGCGCTGATGGTGGTGGGACTGTCGGCCATTGCGGCCTTTGCGGGTACGGGCCAAGTTGCCAAGGCCCTGATGATGACCATCCTCGGGCTGATCTTAGCGACCGTGGGGGAAGGCGCGCTGTTCAATATGCCGCGCTTCACGATGGGGTTGATGGACCTGCAATCGGGCATCTCCTTCATCACGCTGGCAATGGCGATGTTCGCCCTGCCGGAGGCGCTGTTCCTCGTCCTCAACCCCGCGCGCGGCGCGGGCGCAGGCGACAGCGGCAAGATCGAAAACCTGCGCTTTTCCCGCGAAGAGGGCAAAGCGATGGTTCCCGTGATCGGGCGCCAATCGCTGCAGGGCTTCTTCATCGGCGTTCTTCCCGGCGCGGGGGCGACAATCGCATCTTTCCTGGGCTACGCGGTGGAGCGCAACATCGCCAAGGGTGACGAGCAGGCAGAGTTCGGCAAAGGCTCAGTCAAAGGGCTCGCAGCCCCTGAAACCGCCAACAACGCGGCCTGCACCGGGTCCTTCGTGCCGCTGCTGACGCTGGGCATTCCCGGCTCCGGCACCACGGCGATCCTGCTGGGTGCTCTGATCGCGCTCAACGTCACCCCCGGCCCGAGGCTGATGGTCGACACGCCCGAGATTTTCTGGGCCGTCATCATTTCCATGTTCATCGGCAATCTGGTGCTGTTGATCCTGAACCTGCCGCTGATCCCTTACATCGCCAAGATCCTCGCAATCCCGCGCAATTACCTGATCCCCTTCATCCTCTTCTTCACGTTGATGGGGGCCTATATCGGCCAGAACAACGCCACCGAGCTTCTGATCCTTGTGGGGCTTGGCGTGATGGCGACGATCTTTCGCTTTGCCGATTATCCGCTGGCACCGCTTCTGATCGGGTTCATCCTCGGCACGATGCTGGAGGACAATTTCTCTCGCTCGATGCAGCTCTATCGCGGGCTTGGTTTCATCTTGGAACGGCCGATGACGCTGGCGCTGTTGGTGCTCGCCGCCATTCTGGTCCTGCTCCCCAGTTACCGGGCGCGGCGGGCACGCCGTCGGGCCATGGGCGTGGCGGATGGGGACTGACGCGCCGCTGGCAGGGGTCCGGGTCCTTGACCTGACCAATGTCCTCGCTGGCCCGTTCGCTTGCCACCAACTGGCGCATCTGGGCGCAGAGGTGATCAAGGTAGAGGCCGTGGGGCGTGGTGATCTGGCGCGTAGTCTCGGTGCGTCGCCTGACTTGTCCGCGAGGGGCATGGGGATCAGCTTCCTCGCTCAGAACGCGGGCAAACAGTCGATCACGCTGAACCTCAAGGCACTGGCAGGCAAGGAGGTGCTGAAGGCTTTGGTGAAAACCGCCGACGTCCTGGTTGAAAACTTCCGCCCCGGCGTGATGGACCGGCTCGGCCTCGGCCCCGAGACGCTGCGCGCGGAAAACCCAAGCCTCATCTACTGCGCCATTTCGGGTTTCGGTCAGACCGGCCCCTGGGCTGAGCGTCCGGCCTACGATCAGATCATCCAGGGAGCAGCGGGAGTGATGGATGTAACGGGCACCGACGACGGCGGCCCGACGCGTGTGGGCTACCCGCTCGCGGACACTGTCGGTGGGCTGACCGCAGCGATGGCGATTTGTGCGGCCCTGAATGCGCCGGAACGCGGATGCGAAATTGACGTGGCGATGCTGGATGCGGTTCTGGCCACGATGGGCTGGGTCGTTTCCAACCACTTGATCGGGGGCGTGACACCCACCCGCAACGGCAACGAGAACCCGACCTCCGCCCCCTCTGGCGCGTTCCAATGCGCCGACGGCCTTATCAACATCGCGGCCAACAAGGACGAACAATGGGAGGCGCTCGCGCGGCACCTTGGCCGCGATGATCTGCTGGATCACCCCGCCTTCGCGACACGTGAAGATCGCAAGACCAACCGCCTGCGCCTGAAGGCAGAGCTTGAGACCGTCCTGACCACCAAAGCCGCCGCCGATTGGGAGAATGAGCTTAACACCATTGGTGTGCCTTCCGGTGCGGTCCATTCGGTACCTGACGTTCTGGCCAATCCGCAGATCAGTGAGCGTGGGTTTCTTGCGCATTTCAAAGACGTCCCGGGCATTGATGAGGATATTGACCTCGCCCGGATCGGGGCTCTGATCAACGGAAAGCGCCCTTCGGTCGCGACCCCGCCACCTCGTCTGGGTCAAGACACAGAGGAAGTCCTGACAGCACTCGGATATTCAGCAGAAGACGTTGCCCGGTTGAGGAGGGATGGCGTCATCTAGCGGCGCGGATGGGCGCCGGTCATGGGATACCCAAACCGTGTTCGATCGGAGGACGCCACGAAAGAATGCCCTTCGGATCCATTCAGAACGGGCATTCGATCGAGCCATCGGATTACTTTACATCTGTGCGATGGCTGCAGTGGCCGCTTTGACAGCAGCCTTCGTCAGTTCGAGATCGGCGTCCGTCAGGGCGAGTGATGGGTAGAGCTTGCCGGGGGACTTAAACACACCGTTCTGGCGCAACACTGAATTGTAGCGCGCGTTCATCGTCGGATTGTCATGTCGGGCGCTGCGATAATCCCGGCAGTCCCGATCCGTGAAGAAAATATCGAAGAGAGTCTCATCACCGCAAACCCGGTGGGGAATCTCTGAGGCGGACAGCGCCTCAGTCTGCATGGCCTGCAACCGCGCGCCGAAGCCCCGCAACCTCTCATAGGTCCCGGGTCGGGCCAGGACTTCCATCGTTTTCAACCCGGCGGCAGCGGCGACGGGGTTGCCGGACAATGTGCCCAACTGCATGAGCCATTTGTCCGACCCGACAACGGCTTTGTCGAAATGGGCCATGATCTCAGCGCTTGCACCCAAGGCGGCAAGCGGAAAGCCCCCGCCAATGATCTTGCCCAGCGTGACGATGTCAGGTGTCACGCCGTAGCGTTCCTGCGCGCCGCCATAGGCGAGGCGAAACCCGGTCACGATCTCATCGAAGATCAGAAGCACCTGATGTTTCGTGCAGAGGTCTCTCAGCCCCTGCAGATAGCCAGGATCTGCGGGAATGATCCGTTGCAGGGGTTCGGCGATAATCGCCGCGATATCATCGTGCTCGATCAAGAGGGCCTCGACCGCGGCCAGATCGTTGAACGGTGCGATGAGCATCTGATCGGCCACCGCCTGCGGAATACCGGCGCTGTCCGGCACGGCTTGCGGGAAATTGACAGACTTGGACGGGGCGAGGCTCATCTGCGCCTCGGCGCTCATGCCATGGTAGCCGCCTTCGAATTTTAGGATCTTGTCGCGGCCCGTGTAGGCGCGGGCTAGACGGATGGCGTACATGTCCGCCTCTCCGCCGGACGCGACAAAGCGGACCTGTTCGCAGCAGGGCACAGCGTCGACAATGGCCTCGGCCAGTTCGACCCCTTTGGAATTATTTGCGAAAAACGTCATGCCCTTGGGGAGCTGTTCCAACACGGCCTCCATCACTTCCGGGTGGCCGTGGCCCAGAAGCATCGGGCCGGAGCCGATCAGGTAGTCCACATATTCCTTCCCGTCCTCGTCCCACACGCGGGACCCTTCGCCACGCGCAATCAGGATGCCGGGGTCGAAATTGCCGAAGCCTGCTGCAGGCAGCACCGCGCGAGCACGCTCGATCCATTCGGATTGGGAGGTCAGTTTCTGCATGGTCAGGCGAGCTCCAGTATCGGGGTGCCAAGGATATCCGGGTCAGGCGTGACGCCTAAGCCTGGGCCTTCGGGCGGGGCGATGCGTCCGTTGTTGCGGATGGGGCAGTCAGGAGCCACCCGCGGGCCAACGTAAGACGACAAATCGCAGGTGTTGAGAAGGCTGCCCTTGGGCGTCGAGGCCGCAAAGTGCAGGGATGCGGCCGTGACCACGTCAGACCCCCATGTGCATTCCGCGCAGATCTCCGCGCCAAGATGCACCGTCAGATCACGGGCGCGGCGCATGGCGGACAGGCCGCCAAACTTCGACAGTTTGAGGGCCACGGCATCCAGTACGCCAAGCTCCGCCGCGCGCATCAGGGACGCCAGATCATGGGCGCATTCATCGATCTTCATGGGCAGCCCCGTGGCCTGACGCACGGCCGCGCAATCCTCAAGCGTCTTGCACGGCTGTTCGAGCATGATGTCGAGATGGGCGACCGCGCGGCCCGTGCGCGTCGCCTGAAGCTTGGTCGCGCCGCAATTCCAGTCGCCATAGACGAGCGGGCCGGGGCCGACCGCTTCGCGCACTTTGGTCAGCCGCTCGGCATCCATGGCCCAATCCGCATCAGCACCAAGTTTGACCTGAAACTGACGGATGCCGGTCGCATAGGCCTCCCGCGCGATGCGCGCCATCTCATCGGGGGCGATGCAGGTGATTGAGTGATAGAGCGGCATATCAGCCCGGGTCCGCCCACCCAAAAGCGCATAAAGCGGCTGCCCGGTGGCGCGACCGAAGAGGTCCCAAAGCGCCATATCGACCAGCGATTTCGCATGTAAATGACCGATGAGGTGCGCATCAAGCCGGCTCATCAACGCATCTACGCCCAATGGGCTGGCGCCAAGGATCACCGACGCCATTTCTGTCACGGCGCTGGGCACACCCTCCGCAAAGGCGGGCAGGTAGTGGGGGATCGGGCAAACCTCACCCCATCCACTGAGCTCAGTATCGGTGTCGAGCCGGAGGATGTGCGTTTTCACCGTGGCGCAAGTTTTCCCCTCGGCCATGTAGTAGGTTTCATGGCTGGTCAGGTCGACGGACCAAAGGGTGATGCTGGTGATCTTCATGGCGACCCATAGGTTGCGACGGGTGGCCCAAGCGCGTCTTCGTCGGGGTGCACGCCAAGGCCGGGGGCCTCTGGCAGGGTCAGATGGCCGTCCACATTTCGCGGGCCGCGTCCGCCCGCGATCTCGGCTGTGATCATGTCCTGACAGGCCCAGACGGCGTGACAGTTGGCGTCCGGGATGGTGGCTGCGAGATGCAGCGCCTCGGTATCGGCCAGCACGCTGCCGCCTGTGGCCATGACGAACATGTCGATCCCGTGGGCGAGCGCCACATCCCGCATCCGCGCGGCTTTGGTGAGCCCACCGACACGGTTGAGCTTGATGCCAAAAACCTCTGCCAGCCCATCGCGGGCGATCCGGGTCGCGTCCTGAAGGCTGACGAGGCTTTCGTCGACGCTGACGGGGGCTGCGTGTTTCGGTGCGATGGCGGCGATGTCGTCAAGCGTCTCGCAGGGTTGTTCGAACATCACCGCAAGGTCTTCGGTGGCTTGCATCACCCGCAACGCCTGTTGCCGGGTCCAACCGCGATTGACGTCGTAAAGGATGATATCGCCGGGCTGCTTGTAGGCCTCCACATCTCGAATGCGGGCGATGTCGCGGTCCACGTCGCCGCCGATCTTGACCGAATGGGCGATGTAGCCCCGGGCGCGGTAGCGGTCGATGACGGCGCGAGTGTCTTCAATGGTCTTGGCTCCGACGGAGGACGCAATCGGGCGAGGTGTGCGGCTGCCACCGCCCATCAGGTCGGCAATCGGCAGCGCGGCGGCTTGACCCGCAATGTCCCAACAGGCCATGTCGATCGGGCTCTTGGCGTAAAGGTGTCCGGGCATGGCGAGGTCCATCGCCCGCTCCACATCCAGCACCCGGCGCGGATCGAGGCCGATGAGGAATGGCGCCATCGTCTCAATCCCGGCGCGGATGCCGGGGCCATGGGCGGGCACATAGGTGTGGCCCCAGGGCGTGCCTTCGCCCCAGCCGGTCAGCCCCTCATCGGTCTCGATCTTCACGAACGTCGCGTCGAGCACCTCGAACTTCAGGCGGCCGCCCGAAAGCCAATAGGGGTGTTCCAGCGGCAGGTCTTTTTGGAAGACGGTGATGCGGGTGATTTTCATGCCGCGTACTCCGCCACAGGATCGCCAAGGCTGTCGAAATCCGGTGAGACGCCAAGCCCGGGCGTGTCGGGGGCGTAGAGTTTCCCGTCCCGCGCGACAGCCCCGCCAATGCCGGTGGATCGGGTGTTGTAGTTCATCAGATCGGTCGTGTTCTGAAGGTAGTCCGAGGGGGTGGAGGCCGCGAAATGGCTGAGCGCAGCCGTCGCGATCTCTCCGCCCCAGGTGTCTTCGGCGACGACAGGAATACGGTTCTCAATTAGATAATCGCGGACCCGACGCGCTTTGCTGAGCCCCCCGAGGTTTGAGATTTTCAGGCAGCACATCTCAGCCCCATGATCGGCCACAACCTGTTGAGCGACGTCCATCCCGGTCACGCATTCATCCAGCTTCATCGGCTGCTGTGCGACCCGCCTCACCTGTTGGCATTCCGCATAGGTCCGGCAGGGCTGTTCGAGGATGTAATCAAGATCCGCGGTTGCCCGCGCAACACGGATCGCATTGTCGACGCGCCAGCCTTGATTGGCATCGGCCATCGCTTTTTCGCCAGGCTTGAGGAGCGGTACGGTTGCTTTGATCCGTTCGATGTCGCTGGCCCAATCGCCGCCGACCTTGATCTGAAACTGACGGTAGCCCTGCGCCCGGTAGCCGTCCATTTCGGCGATGGTCTCATCTACCGCCTTCTGCGGCGCGACCCGGTACATCGGAGCACCATCGGTCAGCTTTCCGCCCATCAACATCCAGACGGGCTGATCGCAGGCCTGTCCCAGAAGGTCCCAACAGGCCGCATCGAACGGCGCTTTTGCATAGCCATGACCCTGCACCGCTTGATCCATGATCTGTTCGATCTTGCCGACTTGTCTGGGGTCTTCGCCCAAAAGCTTCGGCGCCACCAACCGTGCTAATGCTTCAACTCCTTTGGAATGGGCGGCCATGTAATTCTCACCGCAGGGGGTGAATTCACCGCATCCCTGAAGCCCGGCATCAGTGTCGATCACCACAACGCTCGCCTGCGCCACCTCAATCGCGTTCCCAGCGCCCCAGACATAAGCTCCGCCGACATAGGGCAGGGCCGTCTTGTAGATGCGGATGCGGGTGATTTTCATGCCGCAGACATCCTTGGCCGGCCGTCCAGCCCAGCCCCGCGCCACAGCACGTAGGCGAGAAAGGGACGATCCAGCGTGATCATCAGATGGGGTTGGTTGGTTTCGTGCGCGCGGGCCGTGCCCACGGACATCATCACATTGGGTGCACCATGGGCTGAGAAGACGGCCTTGCCGGAGAGCGTGAAGTAAAGCTCCTCCGCCTCATGGGCGTGCCAGTCGTAGGTGAGATCAGGTCCCCAATAGCCGATATAGCCGCGCAGTTTGGATGAGCGAAAGTGACCGTTAGGACCAAAGAGTTCGACGTAGCCGTAGGTTTCCAGAAAGCGCGCGCCAACCTCTGCTTCGCTATAGGTCTGCCGCCATTCCATCTCTGGCGCAGCGCAGCGCAACGCCTTTATGACGGGGGCTGTCTGGCGCGTGCCGGGCAGTGATTGCACGCCAAGCGATTGGCCCGCAGGGCAAGGGACCGGCATGATCTGTTGGTCGGATAGATCGTCGGGCCAAGGCGCGTAACGAGACAGTTCGGGCGTCGCCTCATGCAGCTTTTGAACGGCTGAAAGGAGGCGCACGACATTGCTCACTGGGCAGGTTCCATTACCGCATCTGTGCGCGGCAGAACGCTTTGGGGATCATAGACGGGCTCGCCCAGAACGCGGGCCGCGCGGGGGGTGCCGTGGATGATGACCTCAAGCGCTGTGCCCGGCGCGGCGGCGCTGGGTTTGATGTAGGCGAAGGCGAGGATTTTATCGACCGTTGCGCTGTGGACCACCGAAGCGGTTGAGCCGACGACGACAGAATTATGCAAAACTGCTTCACCACCATGACCATCGGCGACGCCATCGGGTTCAATTTCCAGATACGCGCAGATCCAGGGCAGGTCCTCGTTCAGGGTCTTGTCGCGCCCCAGATAATCTTTGTCAGTTCGCGCAAAGCGCAGCACGTCAGCCTCGGCCAGCGTGACTTCGTTCGTCAGCTCGCCCGCGCCTTTGAACCCTTTCTCCATCCGCATCACGTTCATCGCGAAGGAACCGTAATCGGTGATGCCATGGGCCTCACCGGCATTCCAAAGGGCGGTGTAGACATCAAGGCAGGCGGCGTTGGGCATGTGCAGCTCCCATCCAAGCTCACCTGCATAGGACACGCGAAGCGCCCAGACCTTGTGACCCGCAATCGTGATCTGTTGCTCGCTGAGCCACCGGAACCCTGCATTGCTCAGGTCCGCATCGGTCGTCGCGGCGAGCACGTCTCGCGACTGTGGGCCGTTGATTGTTAGCGCGGACCAATCGGCTGAGACGGCGGTGATGGTGGCATCTGCGCCCTCGCGATGCTGTTCCAGATGGTCCAGCAACCGCTGTTCAAAGAAGGCGGCACAAACAAGGTAGAACCGATCTTCGGCCAGCCGCACGATGGTGGTTTCCAACTCAATCCGACCCCGTCGATTCAGCATGTGGGTCAGCCCAATCGAGCCCACCTTTTGCGGCATCCGGTTCGCGGTCAATCGATCCAGCAACATGTAGGCATCCGGCCCTTCGACCAGCACTTTGGTGAAGGCGGTCACGTCCATGATGCCGACGCCCGTGCGGACGGCCTTCACTTCGGCGGCCACCAGATCATCGACGGGCGTGCGGTTGAACGAATAGTGATCGCGCTGCTCCACACCGTTCTTGGCAAAGAAACGCGGGCGCTCAAACCCGTAGTTTTCCTCGTGCACAGCGCCCTTGGATTTCAGGAGGTCATGCAGCGGTGAGGGCTTTACCGGACGCCCGGCAAGACGGTTGAAATGCGGGAAAGGGATTTCGTGGCGGAGGCAGTAATCTTCCTCCGCCTTGATCACCTGCCAGTCTTTGGTGGCGTAGCTGCCAAACCGGCGCGGATCGTAATCGCGCATGGAAATGTCAGCGGCCCCGTGCACCATCCACCGCGCCAATTCTCGCGTCAGGCCGGGGCCCCAACCAATCCCGATCTGGGTGCCACAACAGCACCAGTAATTGCGCACGCCGGGCGCGGGACCAATCAGCGGGTTGCCGTCGGGGGGATGGCTGATCGCGCCGTGGACCTCTCGTTGGATGCCCAGTTCCGCAAAGATCGGCATGCGGTTCAGCGACTCCTCCAGATAGGGCATAACCCGGTCGTAATCCGCATCGAACAGCCAGTTCTCATAGTCCCAAGGACAATGATCGTGCCAAACGGAGTTCGGGTTCTCTTTCTCGTAAATCCCGATCAGCCCGCGCTTTTGCTCCATTCGAATGTAACCGGACACCTTCTTGTCGTCGCGGATCACGGGCAGTTCTGTGTCCAACGCTTCGAACTCAGGCACGGGCTCCGTGACAAAGTAATGGTGCGTCATCGACGTCATCGGCAGCTGCAGGCCCGACCATTCGCCCATCTGCCGCGCATAGGTGCCGCCTGCATTGACGACGTGTTCGCAGCGGATCGTGCCCTTTTCGGTCTCGACCACCCATTCGCCGTTTGCGTCTTGAGTGATGTTGGTGGCGCGGCAATGGCGGATGATCTTGACGCCCTTCTGACGCGCGCCCGCAGCCATCGCCATCGTCACGTTTGTCGGGTCCACATGGCCGTCATCGGGCGTGTGCAACGCGCCTTGCACCCCGACGAGATTGTAGAACGGGTGGAGCTTTGCGATCTCATCTGGCCCGACCAATTCAATTTTGAAACCGAGCGACCGACCAACTGATAGCGTATGGCGCAGCCAGTCCATTTCATCGTCGTCATAGGCCAGCCGGAACGACCCACAGCCGTGCCATGTCACAGGCTGGCCGGTCTCAGCCTCAAGTGCGCCGGAATATAGCCCGATGTTGTAGTCCACGCATTTGCCCAAGGAAAAGCTGGACGTCGAATGGGTGATCTGCCCGGCCGCGTGCCACGTGCTGCCAGAGGTGAGTTCGGCCTTTTCCAGAAGGACGGTGTCGTCCCCCCAGCCCTCATGCCCAAGGTGATAGGCGAGGCCCACGCCCATGACGCCGCCCCCCACGATGACGACGCGCGCTTGGGTCGGAAACTCGGCCATGAGGGAATCCTTTTCGGGCTAAGATTTTCGCTCGACAGGCTAGTCAAACAAAAATACCATCGTCAACCATGAATGGGACAAATGTATCAAATCAGGTTCTGGAACGGTTGGCAGAGGAACTGCCAGCCCTGACGCCAGAGGCCCGCAAAGCCGCAACTTACGTGTTGGAAAACCCGCAGGATGTGGGTGTGTCCACCGTGCGTGAGATTGCAGAGGCCGCGAAGGTGAAGCCCAACACCGTTGTGCGCATGGCCCGCCAGGTCGGCTTTGACGGCTACGACGATTTCCGCGACCCTTTCCGAGAGGCGATCCGGTCAGGTGCGGCCGATTTCCCCGACCGCGCCCGTTGGCTGCAGGACGTGCGTAAATCAGATGAGCTGGGCGGGCTTTATGCCGATATCGTGCAGGACCTGCTGGGCAATATCGAAAGCACTTTTGCCAGCATCACCGCCGATCAGCTTAAGGCTGCGGCGGCGGATATCTGGAATTCCCGATCTGTCTTTGTCCTGGGCGTCGGCATCAACAACTCAAACGCCCGCAATTTCACTTACCTCGCGTCCACTGGCATGACCGATTTTCACGCCATCCCGCGGGCAGGCTCAACACCGGTGGATGATCTGGCATGGGCGGATGACCGGGACGTGCTGATTGCCATTACCTGCAAACCGTTTCGTACAGAGGTGGTTGAGGCGGTGGCGATCGCCCGCGCGCAAGGCGTGAAGGTGATCGGCATCAGTGACACCCCCGCAAGCCCGATCCTGCACGGCGCGACCCACGGCTTTGTCGTCACCAACGACACGCCACAATTCTTCACCTCATCCGTCAGCATCATCGCCCTGCTTGAGACGCTTTTGTCTTTTGTTGTCGCAGAAGCGACAGATGAGATCGTGGAACGGGTCGAAACCTTTCACAAACGCCGTCAGCAATTGGGGCTCTATACGGGGGGCGACACATGATCCGGTCACTGGACGCGAATTATTACACGGACCCACAGGTGTTCCGGTTGGAAATGGCGGGGCTGTTGGCCAAGACGTGGCAATTCGGCTGCCACACTGCCGATCTGGACGGTCCCGGCGCCTATGCGACCTTTGAGATTGCTGGCGAAAGCCTGTTCGCGATCCGGGGCCGGGATGATAAGATCCGCGTTTTTTACAACGTCTGCCAGCACCGTGCCCACCAACTGGTGAGCGGCACGGGAACCACCCGCGTCGTCGTCTGCCCCTACCACGCCTGGACCTATGAACTGACGGGGGAGCTTCGGGCGGGTCCGAACCTCAAGGCCGTTGAGGGCTTCGACAAGTCGTCTGTCTGCCTGACCGAGGTGCGCGCTGAGGAGTTTTTGGGCTTCCTCTTCGTCAACCTCGATCCCGATGCCGCACCGATGGAGGAGTGGTTCCCCGGCGCGCGGGCCGAGCTTGAGGAATGGGTGCCAAACTGGGCAGATCTCAAGCCGCTGGAATGGGTGGAGATCCCGGAAAACTGCAACTGGAAGGTTTCGGTTGAGAATTATTCGGAGTGCTATCACTGCTCCCTCAACCATCCGACCTTTGCCAACGGTGTGGTCAAGCCAGAAACCTATGACATCCAGCCGCAAGGCATGTGTTTGCGCCACACAACGGAATGTCAGGCGCTGGACCAAATGACCTACGACATCAATTCTGGCTTCGCCCACAGCCATGAATACTCAAGCTGGTTCCTGTGGCCGATGTTTTCGGCGCAGGTCTATCCGGGCAACGTGCTGAACACGTACCATTGGCGCGCTGTGGATGAGGACCACGTTGTCGTCTGGCGCGGTTGGTATTCAGTCGACGGCATCGATGATGAGAAAATCCGGCTTCTCGCAAAACAGGACCGTGCAACGACCGTCGAGGAGGACATTCACCTCGTCGAATCTGTACAGCGGGGCCTCGGATCGCGCGGATACAGGCCCGGACCACTGGTCATCGACCCTAAGGGCGGCGTGAATTCCGAACATCCTGTGATGCATTTGCAGCGCTGGATGCGAGAGGCTGTCGACGGCGCACCCGCCTGACGCCACGCCGTATATCGGGCCAATCCGTTCTAATCATTGAACGATCTGCGCTGTCATGCGTTTCACGCATTTGGGGTATCGCAAGGTCAGCCTTTTTCGCATGGCGGATATGCGACGCTCCCGCCCTTGCGCTGGCAAGGGATATGGGTTGAACAGGCGATGTTAGGGCTAACATCGCGTCTGAGGAGCGAAAAATGACAGTTGAGCAGGATTGGTGGCGCGGATCGGTCACGTATCAGATCTACCCTCGATCTTATCAGGACACCAACGATGACGGCATCGGAGACCTGAAGGGGATTACCCAACGGCTCGACCATGTGGCGTCACTTGGGGTCGACGCCATTTGGCTGTCGCCGTTCTTCACCTCGCCGATGGCGGATATGGGATATGACGTCTCTGATTACCTCGACGTAGATCCGATCTTCGGCACGATGGAGGATTTCGACGCTCTGATCGAAAAGGCCCACAAGCTGGGCCTGAAGGTGATCATTGATCAGGTGATCAGCCACGCATCCGACCAGCATCCCTATTTTGAGGTATCCAAATCCTCCCGCGACAATGACAAGGCCGATTGGTTTGTGTGGGCTGATCCGAACCCAGACGGCACCCCACCGAACAACTGGATGGCGATCTTCGGCGGCTCGTCCTGGGAATGGAACGCCCGACGTCGGCAGTATTACCTGCACAACTTCCTCAAAGAACAGCCCGACTGGAACATGCACAACCCGGAGGTGCAGCAATATCACCTCGATTGTATGCGCTTCTGGCTTGAGAAGGGTGTTGATGGGTTCCGGCTCGACACCGTGAACTTCTATTTCCACGACAAGCTTTTGCGCGACAATGCAGCCAACCCGTCTGACTGGGCCAAAGACGCGCACCGCCCGTTTGAGATGCAGTATACGCTGTTTTCAAAGAACCAGCCCGAGAACCTCGATTTCCTCAAACGCATCCGAGCCCTGCTGGACGAGTTTGATGCCCGCGCCACTGTGGGTGAGGTCGGTGACAGCCATCACGCGATTGATCTGATGGGCGAGTACACATCCGGCAATCGCCTGCACATGGCCTACAGCTTCGACATGCTTGGGCCTGATTTTTCGCCCAAGCATTTTCGCGGCAACATTGAGCGTTTCTTCAAAGGCGCGCCCGAGGGTTGGCCGTGCTGGGCATTTTCGAACCATGACGTGCCGCGCCACGTGACACGCTGGATGGAACATGGCGTCGATCAGGATGCGCTCGCGAAACAGGCGGCTGCGCTGCTGTTGTCGTTTGAAGGATCGATCTGTCTTTACCAAGGTGAGGAACTAGGCCAGACCGATACGACGCTGGAATTCCACGAACTCACAGACCCGGAAGCGATCAATTTCTGGCCGGAACGTACGGGCCGCGACGGTTGCCGGACGCCGATGGTCTGGGACGCGGACAAGCCCAACGCCGGCTTTTCCGACGCCAATGCCACCTGGCTGCCGGTGAAAGAGCCGCAGGCGAAGCGCGCCGTGGCACAGCAACCCGAAAACTCCGTCCTTGATTTCTACAGGGACATGCTGGCCCTGCGCGGGTCTGAGCAGGACCTGAGGACCGGAAAGATGACCTTCTATGAAACCGAGGCCCCGATCCTTGCATTTCATCGCGGTGCAGGTTTCGTCTGTGCGTTCAACCTGTCCCCGGACAAGGTGTCGTTCGATCTGCCGGTCGCCTTCAGACCAGAACTGGCACAAAGCGCTGACATTGAAGACAAAACCGTGACCCTGAGTGGCAGCGGCTTCGTGATTGGTCGCGTTGATGTGCAGGATGTGACATAACACCGACGAGAGGATGATCATGACAGATCGACCACCGTTTTTGACCGATGCTGATATCGACGCTCTGCTGAGCGCGCGCCACGGTGACCCATTCAGCGTGTTGGGTGAGCATAAACAAGGCCGCAAAGCGTGGTGCGTGGCGCTGGTGCCGGATGCTGTGTCTCTGCGCGCGAAAGTGGGGCGGAAAACGGTCGAGCTTCCCCGATTAAAGGACGCGCTATTCGCGGGTCCAGTCCCCAGTTCCAAGTTCAGCCACACGCTGACGGCGGTTTATGAAGACGACCAGAGCTGGACCTTCGAAGACCCCTACCGCTTCGGGCCTGTCTTAGGGGAGGTCGATCAATACCTGATCGGTGAGGGGACACATCGTCGGCTTTGGGATGCGCTGGGCGCGCATCCGACGGAAATTGATGGCGTCGCTGGCACGCATTTTGCGGTCTGGGCTCCGAATGCGGCGCGTGTTTCTGTGGTCGGAGATTTCAATGTCTGGGACGGCCGCCGCCACCCAATGCGCCGCGTTGGCCACACCGGTGTGTGGGAGGTTTTCCTGCCCGGTCTCGGCGATGGCACGCTCTATAAATACGAGATCGCACCGCAACACGGCGCGCCATTCATGAAGGCCGATCCGGTTGGATTCGGTTCGCAGCACCCGCCCGAGACGTCCTCTGTGGTACGCGATATTTCGGGTTATGGCTGGGATGATGACGATTGGATGACGACGCGGGGCGCGGCCCAGCAGCGGGACAAGCCGATCTCAATCTATGAGGTGCATCTGGGCTCGTGGAAACGCGCCGCCGATAACCGCATGCTCAGCTACAAAGAGTTGGCCGTAGAACTGGTCGATTACGCCAAAGACATGGGATTCACCCATCTTGAGTTTCTGCCGGTCAGCGAATTTCCGTTCGACGGGTCCTGGGGGTATCAGCCAGTGGGGATGTACGCCCCGACCATCCGCTTTGGCCCGCCACATGAATTTCGTGATCTTGTTGAAGCCGCTCACAAGGCAGGGCTCGGCGTTTTGCTCGACTGGGTGCCGGGGCACTTTCCGTCTGACGCTCATGGTCTAGGCCAGTTTGACGGAACGCCGCTTTATGAACACGCCGATCCCAAGGAAGGGTTCCACAAAGACTGGAACACACTAATTTACAATTACGGCCGCACCGAGGTGAAGAACTACCTCGTGTCCAACGCCTTGTATTGGCTCAAGGAATATCACGTGGACGGCATCCGCGTGGATGCCGTGGCGTCCATGCTGTACCGCGATTATTCGCGCGAGGCGGATGAATGGGTGCCCAACAAGGATGGTGGGCGCGAGAATTACGAGGCGATCGATTTCCTCAAGGACATGAACGTCGCGGCCTACAGCGAAAACGACGGCATCATGACTGTGGCCGAAGAATCCACCGCTTTTCCCGGTGTATCGACACCCGTTGACGCGGGCGGCCTGGGCTTCGGGTTCAAGTGGAACATGGGCTGGATGAACGACACCCTGCGGTATATCGAGAAGGACCCGATCCACCGCCAATACGATCATCACCTGATGACCTTCCCGATCGACTATTCGTTCTCGGAAAACTTCATCCTGCCGATCAGCCACGACGAAGTGGTCCACGGCAAAGGCTCGATGATCGACAAAATGCCCGGCAATGAATGGGAAAAGTTCGCCAACCTGCGGGCCTATTACGGGTTTATGTGGGGCCATCCGGGCAAGAAGCTCTTGTTCATGGGGTGCGAGTTCGGCCAGTGGAGCGAATGGAACCATGATCAATCGCTCGACTGGGACGCGCTCTTGGGTGCAAACCAGCAAGGCGTGCAAAAGCTGGTCCGCGACCTCAACACGCTTTACCGCGATACCCCTGCGCTGCACCGGCGCGACTGTGAGCCGTCCGGATTCCGATGGATTGCCAATGATCCGGAGCGCTCGCTCAGTGCGTTTGCCCGTTTCGGCGAGGACGGCGACGGGCCGGTCGTGGTGGTCTGCAACTTTACCCCGATGGAACGAAGGTGGCGCATCGGCGTTCCTTCTGAGGGGCACTGGCTTGAGGCGCTGAATACAGACGCGTCCAAGTACAGTGGTGGGGACCGGACCAATCCATCAGCAATGCCCGCCGAGTCCATCGAATGGGATGGGATGAGCCATTCGATCGAACTGAATATCCCACCGCTTGCGACGCTGTTTCTGCGTCTGAGCGAGCCAAACTAGGGCAAAGCCCAAAGGGAGGACGACATGAAAGAGATGAGCCGACTATCCAACCGTGCGATGGCATTTGTTTTGGCCGGGGGCCGCGGGTCCCGGCTGAAAGAGCTGACAGACCGACGGGTCAAACCTGCGGTCTATTTTGGCGGTAAGACACGGATCATCGATTTCGCCCTGTCCAACGCGGTGAACTCCGGCATCCGTCGGTTGGCGCTCGCGACGCAGTATAAATCCCACTCGCTCATCCGTCATTGTCAGCGGGGTTGGAATTTCTTCCAGTCCGAACGCAATGAGTTCCTCGACATCATGCCAGCGTCCCAGCGCGTGGACGAAAGCATGTGGTATCGCGGCACGGCAGATGCTGTGACGCAGAACATTGATATCGTTGATGATTACGACATCGACTACATTGTGATCCTCGCGGGCGACCACATCTACAAGATGGATTATGAGCTGATGCTGCGTCAGCACGTCGAAGAGAAGGCTGACGTGACCGTCGGCTGCCTGACCGTCCCCCGCGAAGAGGCATCGGCTTTCGGCGTCATGGCCGTGGACGAAAAAAGCCAGATCACATCCTTTCTAGAAAAGCCTGCCGATCCGCC
>JBCBCS010000019.1:0-28027 GCA_038530475.1 Pseudomonadota bacterium | reverse complement strand
AGCGCGACGCTTGCCGCATCCCACCAAGAGGTGGTGATTCTCCGTCCAGAAGGCACGTTGGTAACAGACGTGCGCCCGATGGCACGGCTCAACATTTCGGTCATCGTCGAAGAGAACGGACGCCGGGAATCAGGAGGCATGGGCGGCGGTGGCCGTCAGGGGCTGATCGGCCTGACCGCACCGGACCACTGGCGGCCCGTAGCACGAGAGGCATTGCGGATCGCCCTTGTGAACCTTGAGGCGGAACCCGCCCCGGCTGGCGTGATGGACGTGCTGCTTGGGCCGGGCTGGCCCGGCATCCTGCTGCATGAAGCCGTGGGCCACGGGCTTGAGGGCGATTTCAACCGCAAGGGCACCTCCGCCTTTGCCGGGCTGATGGGTGAACAGGTCGCGGCCAAAGGCGTGACGGTGCTTGATGACGGCACGATCCCGGACCGGCGCGGGTCGATCACGGTGGATGATGAGGGCACGCCCTCGGGCAAGAACGTGTTGATCGAGGACGGCAAGCTAGTCGGCTACATGCAGGACCGGCAGAACGCGCGGCTGATGGGCGTGGCCCCCACGGGCAACGGGCGGCGTGAAAGCTTTGCCCATATCCCGATGCCGCGCATGACCAACACATATATGTTGTCGGGCGACAGCGCCCCTGCGGATATGCTCGCGGGGTTGAAGGATGGCATTTACGCCGTGGGCTTTGGTGGCGGTCAGGTCGACATCACCAACGGCAAGTTCGTCTTCTCCTGCACCGAGGCTTACCGCGTGAAGGACGGCAAAGTGGGTGCGCCTGTGAAAGGCGCAACGCTGATCGGAGACGGGGCGACAGCGCTGAAACACATCCGGGGGATCGGCAATGACCTGGCGCTTGATCCGGGCATTGGCAATTGCGGCAAGGCCGGCCAGTGGGTGCCTGTGGGCGTGGGGCAGCCGTCATTGCTGATTGGTGGGCTGACCGTGGGCGGCGCGGCGGCATGACAAACCGAGCGGACAACACGGACCCGACCGCTGTTCGTGCTGCGCGCTCCGAAGACTACGCCCCCCTCGCCCAACTCTGGTACGACACTTGGCACGAAACCCAGGCGGCAGGACTGCCAGATGAGCTCAAGGCGCTCCGCACCCTTCCCGATTTTGAACGCAGATTGCGGGCGCTGGGCGACGATCTAAAGGTCTTTGGCCCCCGAGGTGCGCCTGTCGCGTTTTGTGCAACCACAGACACGCCAGATGCGCCCGAGGCGCATGGCACAGCGGAGCTTTATCAGCTTTTTGCAAGCCCGGCGGCGCGAGGAACCGGGGCGGCCGCTGTGCTAATGGAGGACGCAGAGTGTCGACTGATCGCAAAGGGGCATAAAAGGGCGCATCTGAAATGCCTCGCCGATAACGTCCGGGCCCTGCGCTTTTATGAGAAATGTGGCTGGCGGAATGTCGGCGTGCAGCCGGTCTCGATTGATACCTCAGACGGGCCGATGCAGATCGACGGAGCGGTGCTGATCAAGGACTTGAAAGGCGGGCCATGACCACGACACATGATATTCAGGGCGTGTGTCTCTGCGGTGCGATTTCGTTTCGACACCGCGCGGCAGAAACGCTGGTCAGCTGCAATTGCGAAGCGTGCCGTCGCTACCGGACCCTGTGGGCGCACGGCGATTTGCCGGATATCGAGATCCGGGAGGATGGCCCCGCGATCCGGTTTGCCCGTACGGACGGGGATGGCGATCTCTACTTTGTCAGCTGCGCCGCCTGTGGCGTGACCACCCATTGGGAATCGGTTGACCCGAAGAGCACCCGCCGCGCGGTGAATGCGGCCCTGTGCCCGCCCGATCAGATCAAAGATATGCGATTGCGCCATTTCGACGGGGCCGACAGTTGGACATTTCTCGACTGATGCCGAAACTGCCCCGCCATTTATGGGGAGGCCGCCCGGAAGAATCGTCCTTTTGGGCCGAAAAAGCCGCAAAAACAGGAGGATTCGCTAACCTTCCGTTAACCCCTTTTGCCTAATCCTCAAGGGGCAACAGGCGGAGGTTAGGATGATCGGAGACAACAGTTCTTCCACTCACCCCCCACTCCCACCCACCACGGAAGATGACCGGTTCAACCGACTCCGCCTGTTGCGCTCACGCCGTGTTGGACCGGCGACCTACCGCAGATTATTGAGTGAGCATGGCAGCGCGAGTGCTGCGCTTGACGCCCTGCCCGACATTGCCCGCGCCGCCGGAGTGCCCGATTACAGCGTTTGCCCTGAAGCCGTCATCGCGGCTGAGATGAAAGCGGCGCGATCGGCCAAGGCCACCCTCCTTTTCGCCGGCGAGCGCGACTATCCAAGCGCCCTGGCCGAGATCGACGACGCGCCGCCTGTGCTTTGGACGATCGGCGTGCGGGCCGCATTGCACCGACCGCTTATCGCACTTGTCGGGGCGAGAAATGGCTCATCCCTGGGCACTCGGATGGCCGAAAAACTGGGCCGCGAGCTGTCGGAGGCTGGGATGACCATCGTCTCCGGGTTGGCCCGCGGCATTGATGCCGCCGCACACCGCGCGTCCCTTGATGCGGGGACCGTGGCCGTCATGGCGGGCGGTGCTGACGTCATCTATCCGGCTGAGAACACCGACCTCGCCCGTGCGATCCCCAAATCAGGTCTGAGGCTGTCAGACCAACCGATGGGACAAACCGCGCAAGCGCGCCATTTCGTGGCCCGCAACAGGATTATCTCGGGCATGAGCCTTGCGACGGTGGTGATTGAGGCGGCGGCAAAATCCGGCAGCCTGATTACGGCGCGGATCGCACTGGATCAGGGTCGCGATGTCCTCGCCGTGCCAGGGCATCCGTTTGATGCCCGCGTGTCCGGTTGCAACATGCTGATCCGGGACGGTGCGGTACTGGTACGCGGCACGCAAGACATTCTCGATCATCTGGAGAGCGTGCTGCCAACTGCCGCCCCGGAATTGCCATTAGACGCGCCGGAACAACCGACACGCGCCCTGCGCGACACGCCTGTGCTGCACGAAGAAATCCTTGCCCGGCTCAGCCCGACCCCGATCGCTGAGGATCAACTGATACGGCAGCTTCAGGCAGCGGCTGATGCGGTCGCCCCGGCGCTGATGGACCTTGAGATTGACGGCAGGATCGTGCGCCAGGCCGGAGGCCTGTTGGCGCGGGTCGATTAGGCACCAAGCACGGCGCAACACCCCCGCCAAAGATGCTGTGTTGACAATTCCCGAACCGCTCCCACATTTTGCGCGACCACTGGGTCAGGTGTTACGCCAGTGCATTTTGAAAGGAATTCCATGCCTGTTGTTGTTGTCGAATCCCCAGCTAAGGCCAAGACAATCAACAAGTATTTGGGATCGGACTATACTGTTCTGGCCTCGTACGGCCACGTCCGCGACCTGCCCGCGAAGGACGGATCAGTTGACCCGGATTCCGATTTTGAGATGACATGGGAAGTCGCGAGCGACAGCAAAAAGCACATTAAGGCCATCGCCGACGCCCTCAAAGATGACAACGAACTCATCCTCGCCACCGACCCTGACCGGGAAGGCGAGGCGATCTCGTGGCACTTGGAAGAGGCGTTGCGCAAACGCAAAGTGGTCAAGGCCGACACTCCCGTCAGCCGGGTGGTGTTCAACGCGATCACAAAGTCGGCCGTGACCGAAGCGATGAAGAACCCGCGTCAAGTGGACCAGCCATTGGTTGAGGCCTACCTCGCCCGTCGGGCGCTGGATTATCTGGTGGGGTTCAAGCTGTCACCGGTGCTGTGGCGCCGCCTGCCGGGCGCGCGCTCTGCGGGCCGGGTGCAGTCCGTCTGTCTGCGCCTGATCGTGGAACGGGAGATGGAGATCGAGAGCTTCATCAACCGCGAATACTGGTCGGTGAAGGCGATGCTCGACACGCCCAGAAATCAGGCGGTTGAGGCGCGGCTGACGAAGCTCGCTGGCAAGAAGCTTGATAAGTTTGATCTTGAGAACGCAACGCAGGCCGAAATGGCGCAGCAGGCGATCCAGTCGCGCGACCTCAAGGTGCTGCGGGTTGAAGCCAAGCCCGGAACCCGCAACCCGGCCCCGCCCTTCATGACCTCGACCCTGCAACAAGAGGCGTCGCGCAAGTTCGGCTTCGGTGCGCGGATGACGATGAACGCGGCGCAACGGCTCTATGAGGCCGGGCTGATCACCTACATGCGGACCGACGGCATCGATATGGCGCCCGAGGCCGTGACCGAGGCGCGTGCGGCGATTGCCGACAAATACGGCGACAGCTACGTCCCCGAAAAGCCGCGCATGTACAAGAACAAGGCCAAGAACGCGCAGGAGGCCCACGAATGTGTGCGGCCCACAGACCTCGCCAAATCCGCCGATGAGGCGAAAATCGCTGACCCGGATCAGCGCAAGCTGTATGACCTGATCTACAAGCGCACCATCGCCAGCCAGATGGAAGCCGCACGACTGGAGCGCACGACAGCCGATATCGGCAGCGACGATGGGCAAGTCGAATTGCGCGCGACCGGTCAGGTTGTGCTCTTTGACGGATTCCTCAAGGTCTACGAGGAAGGTAAGGACGACGAAGAGGTCATCGACGGCGATGACAAGCGCCTGGCCCAGATGAACGAGGGTGAGGCGATGGCCAAGCAATCGGTCACGCCGGAACAGCACTTCACCCAGCCCCCGCCCCGCTTCACCGAAGCGACGCTTGTGAAACGGATGGAAGAACTGGGGATCGGGCGACCGTCGACCTATGCCTCCATCGTCACGACCATTCAGGATCGTGGCTATGTGCTCAAGGAAAAGAACCGCCTGATGCCGGAAGATAAGGGGCGGTTGGTGACGGCGTTCCTTGTCAATTACTTCCGTCAATATGTGGGCTACGATTATACCGCCAAGCTGGAGGATGAACTTGACCACGTCTCCGCTGGCAACGCGGATTACAAGAAACTGCTCGACGGCTTCTGGCGCGATTTCAAGAAGACGATCGATGAAGCGATGGACAATTCCATCACCGACGTCCTTGAGAAGATCAACGAGGTGCTGGCCCCGCACATCTTCCCGCCCAACGAAGACGGGACCGATCCGCGCCTGTGCCCCAATTGTAATGAGGGCCGGTTGTCCATGCGCACCGCCCGGGCCGGTGGCGCGTTCATTGGCTGTTCGCGGTATCCCGATTGCAAATACACCCGCCCCTTCGGTCCACCAAACCCGGAGGCCGAAGCATCGGCGATCCCGCCAGAAGGCAAGCTTCTGGGTGAAGATGCGGGCGACAAGATCTGGATCCACAAGGGCCGGTTCGGCCCCTACGCCCAGCGCGGTGAGGTGACAGAGGACAACAAGAAGCCGCCGCGCCAGTCGATCCCGAAGGATTGGAAGCCGGAAGAGGTGGACCTTGAAACGGCGGTCAAACTGCTCGACCTGCCGCGTCTGATTGGCACGCACCCGGAAGACGGAGTGAATGTCTGGGCCAATATCGGGCGCTATGGCCCCTATATCAAACACGCCGAAAGCACGTCGGATCGCGGCGGGACCAACGCCAATCTTGAGGGTTTGGAAGAGGTCTGGACCGTGGGCATGAACCGCGCGGTGCAGCTTCTGGCCGAAAAGGTCGCCAGCCGTGGTGGGCGCGGCGCGGCGGCCAAGACGTTGAAATCCCTTGGGGATCATCCCGAAGGCGGCGTCATTGAGATCAAAGAGGGCAAGTATGGGCCATATGTGAAATGGGAAAAGGTCAACGCGACCTTGCCCAAGGACACGGACCCTACGGGTGTTGAGCTGGAACATGCGCTTGAGTTGATTGCCGACAAGCAATCAAAGAAGGGCGGTCGCAAGAAGGCCGCACCGAAAAAGAAGGCGGCGCCGAAAAAGAAAGCCAGTTAGGACCGCGGCGGGGGGATGAGCGAGTTCGATCATATCCCCGTCCTCGACGTTTCGCCCCTGATCTTAGGTGGCGATACAACTGACCTCGCCCGCGATTTCGCCGAAGCCTACGGGACAACGGGCTTTGGTTATATTATCGGCCACGGCATCGACCCGGCCCTGCGCGCTGCGATCTTCAAGGCGTCTGGCCATTTCCACGCCCTTCCGGAGCGGCAGAAACAGGCCATCTCTCTCAACCCGGCCCATCGCGGCTACATCGCCATCAATACCTCGACCGATGTGACGACCGATCTGGCTGAGGTCACGAAGCCGAACCAGTCAAGTTCCTTCATGATGATGCGCGAAGATGAGGTCGCCGATCCTGCAACCTACCTGTCCGGCCCCAATCAATGGCCCGGCCTGCCCGGCTTTCGCGCCACCTGTGAGGCCTATGTGAACGCTATGACTGAGTTGGGCCAACGACTTATGCGTCTGGCGCTGCAGGCCATAAACGTCACTGATACCAGCATCCTTAAGGCTTTCGATCCGCCGACGCTCTGGCTGCGGCTGCTGCATTATCCCCCTCAACCACCGCAATCCCCTGATGACCTTTATGGCTCCGCGCCGCACCGTGATTTCGGATGCCTGACGCTTCTGGCGCAGGATGATGTGGGCGGATTACAGGTGCAGACCCCCGCGGGGGCTTGGGTCGATGCGCCACCGCTGCCTGATGCGTTCGTCGTCAATGTCGGCGACATGTTGCACCGAATGTCGAACGGCCGTCTCAAATCAACACCCCACAGGGTCATCAACACCTCCGGGCGCGAACGCTATTCGGTGCCCTTCTTCTTTGATCCGCACGTCTCAACCGACATCGCTCCGCTGCCCGGCACCGGGCCTGCCCGATTTGAGCCGCTGAATTTCGGCGATTTTCTGAAGGCAGAGCTTGAAGCGGGCTACGACGCGCACGCCGCGCCGCAGCAATCCGATTGACACCCCAGCGTCACCTTCTATCAAGAGGCTAACCAAACGGAGGGTGCCATGCAGAAGATTTACCCTGACGCCAAGGCTGCGCTGGACGGGCTCTTGCGCGACGACATGCTGATTGCCGCGGGCGGTTTTGGCCTCTGCGGCATCCCTGAATTGCTCATCGATGCGATTGTCGAAAGTGGTGTCAAAAACCTGACGTTTGCGTCCAACAACGCGGGCGTCGACAGCTTTGGGTTGGGCAAGCTTCTCGACACCCGGCAGATCAAAAAGATGATGAGCTCGTATGTCGGCGAAAACGATGAATTCATGCGCCAATACCTCTCGGGCGAGCTTGAGATTGAATTCAACCCGCAAGGTACGCTCGCCGAACGGATGCGCGCCGGTGGCGCTGGCATCCCGGGCTTTTTCACCAAGACGGGCGTGGGCACCGTGATTGCCGACGGCAAGGATGAAAAGCAATTCCCGACCGGCCCGAATGGCGAGATGGAGACCTACATCATGGAGGAAGGCATCTTCGCCGACCTCTCCATCGTGAAGGCATGGAAGGCCGACGAGACCGGCAACGCGATCTTCCGTAAGACTGCCCGCAACTTCAACCCGCCAGCGGCCATGTGCGGCAAGGTCTGCGTGCTGGAGGTCGAAGAGATTGTTCCAACGGGTTCGATTGACCCTGACCTCATCCATCTGCCGGGCATCTACGTGAACCGCCTTATCCAGGGCGAACACGAGAAACGCATTGAACAGCGGACCGTCCGCACGAAGGAGGGCGCATAATGCCTTGGGATCGCAACCAAATGGCCGCCCGCGCGGCGGACGAGCTTGAAGACGGCATGTATGTGAACCTCGGCATCGGCATCCCGACGCTGGTGGCAAATTATGTGGGCGACAAGGACATCACGCTGCAATCGGAAAACGGCATGCTCGGCATGGGCCCGTTCCCCTATGAGGGCGAAGAAGACCCGGACCTGATCAATGCCGGCAAACAAACGATCACCGAACTGCGCCGCACCGCCTATTTCGATTCCGCCACCTCGTTCGGCATGATCCGCGGGGGCAAGATCGCGGCGGCGATCCTGGGTGCGATGGAAGTTGACGAAAAAGGTGACCTCGCCAATTGGATGATCCCCGGCAAGCTCGTCAAAGGCATGGGCGGGGCGATGGACCTCGTTGCTGGCGTGGGCCGCGTCATCGTTGTGATGGACCACACCAACAAACACGGCGACAGCAAGTTGCTGAAGGAATGCACCCTGCCGCTCACCGGTAAGGGCGTGGTGGACCGGATCATCACCAACCTTGGTGTGCTTGATGTGGTCGAGGGCGGCCTGAAAATCGTGGAATGCGCCGAGGGTGTCACTGAAGATGACATTCGCGCCGCGACAGAAGCGACGATTGTCTGACATCCGCGAAGAGATCGACGGCACCAAGGGCCGGTTTGTGATCACCACCGGGGAAGGTGAGGCCGAACTGACCTTCTCGATCCTCTCGCCCGGCTTGCGTATTGCTGATCACACCGGCGTGCCGAAAGCGTTGGAGGGCAAGGGCTACGCCTACGCTTTGGTTCAACACCTGATCGAAGATGCGAAAGCCAAAGGCTACAAGATCGTCCCGCTTTGCCCTTACGTGAACGCCCAGCGCGCAAAGCACCCGGAATGGGCAGAGCATTTTTCGGTCTGACAGGCGACCACCACTTAGCTCGACGGGCCACGCCCCGCTTCGTGGGTTTCAGAATATGCACCAGTGCCCGCTCAACGGGTTTGGCCCGTCGAATGAGCGTCGCATGGCCGCCGCATCCCAAAAATCTGCGCGCGTCAGCGCACAATTTGGTCAGGTGGCGTAAACCTGCGCCAAATTCGTTTCCGAAACGCGAACAAAGTCATAGTCTCGCCCCAATCTGTCGCTAACCGCGAGACATGGAGATGAGCAGCACCAACCGCGCAGATCTACCGCGCGCGGGCGAGAACAGAAGCGAAAGCAAAGGCACCCGTCGCAGGTGGCGTGACATCGCCCTTCTGGCGGTGCTGTTCGGCTTTGTCATCGCAGGTCTGGCAGGTCTCGCTGCGGCGACGGGCTGGGAAGAAACCAAGACCCAGCTGATGAAATTGAGTTGGACACAAGTCGGAATCCTGTTGGCGCTCAGCCTCGTCAATTACCTCTTTCGGGGTGCCCGCTGGCACCTGTTCGCCCGCCGCCTCGGCCTGCCCACGACGCTGGTGCAGGATATCCGTCATTTCCTCGGAGGGTTCGCGATGTCCGTGACCCCCGGTCGCGTTGGCGAACTCATCCGGATGCGCTGGCTCAGGCGGGAAACCGGGTGGGCAGTGGAACGCACAGCCCCTCTGGTCCTTGTCGACCGTGCCTCGGACCTCGCGGCAATGGCGCTGATCCTCGCCGGGGCGATCGCGCTGTCGGCGGGTGGCATCGCCATGGCGATGCCGGTCGCCGCGCTGGCGCTGGCAGCTGCGTATATTGCGACCCGACCCAGGCTGCTGGCCGCTTGCGTCACCTTCCTTTACCGCGCCATCGGGCGCTTCCCACGACTGATGGGTCGCGTGCGCAGCGCCGCGCGGTCGCTGGGCGTGTTCTCAACCGGGCCGGTTCTAGCGGGCGCGCTCATTTTGGGCCTCGTTGGTTGGTTCGCAGAAGGCTATGCGTTCCACATCCTGCTGGGCTGGATGGGCTCAGACATCGGGCTGGCCAAAGCCATGGCGATTTTCACGTTCTCCACCCTTGCGGGCGGGCTCACAGGCGCCCCGGGCGGCGTCGGCGGCGCGGAGGCCGCAATGGTCGCTCTGCTCAGCCTCGAAGGGGTGCCGCTCGAGGTTTCAATCCCCGCGACCGCCGTCATTCGCCTGACGACCCTGTGGTTTGCCATCCTCATTGGGCTTGCCGTCTTCCCACTGGCAGAACGCATGTCCGCGCAGGCAGAAGAGGTCCGGGCATGATCCGCTGGGCCAAGGATCAGGAGCAAAGCGGATGGGGCCGTGCCCTGCGCGCGACCAGTGACGTGACCCGCCCGGACCGCCCCGATCAGGTTGAGGCCGTCGCCCCCGCGATGGGCAACAGGCGGTCCTATGGCGACGCCCCCCTGAACGATGCGGGCCGCGCGATCGACATGACCGCGCTGGACCGGATCGTGGCCTTTGATCGGGAGGCAGGCGAAATCACCGTCGAGGCTGGCGCACCGCTTGGCGATCTGGCGCGGATCCTCGCCCCGCAGGGCTGGCTGCCGGCCGTCCTGCCCGGCACCGGGTTTGCGACCGTGGGCGGTGCCATTGCGATGGATGTGCACGGCAAGAACCACCATCATGCTGGGTCCTTCTGTCAGCATGTGACGGCGATCACGCTCATTCAGCAGGGCAAGGCCCGGCGGATCACACCGAAATCCGGTGCGATCTGGAAAGCGACCTGCGGGGGCTTGGGGCAAACCGGGATCATCGCGCAGGCAACGCTGACGCTGACGCCTGCCAAGGGGGACATGATGCTCGTGACCGAGAGGCGGGCGCAAGATTGGGACGAACATCTGGCGCTGCTCGACGCATCGGACGCGCCCTACACGGTGGGCTGGATTGACGCGACAGCGACAGGGGCTGCGCTGGGGCGCGGCATTGTCGAAGAGGGCGAGACCTGCCGCGGGTTGCGGCCCAAGGCGCGATCCGCGAAATCCGTGCCGCTGGATGCGCCACACTGGGCCTTGTCCGGGCCGATCGTCAAAGCGTTCAACGCGCTCTACTACCGCCGCGTGCCAGCCACAGGCCGCACCGTGGTGCGCACATTGCAGGACTTCTTCTTCCCGCTCGACAAGATCCACGACTGGAACCGGCTTTACGGCAAACGGGGCTTTCACCAGTTCCAATGTGTCGTGCCGCTGGATCAGGCCGATGCGCTGCGCGACATGCTGTCCCGGATCGCGCGGTCGGGCCTCGCCTCGCCTCTGGCGGTGCTCAAACGCATGGGACCGGGGCGCGCGGGCTATATGAGCTTCCCGATGGAGGGTTACACGCTCGCTGTCGACTTCCCGAACAGACCGCAAGCCGTGCGGTTGATTGAACGGCTGGAAGATATGGCGGTTGATGCGGGCGGCAGACTGTATCTGGCCAAGGATGCACTGTCGTCGGGCTCGGCGATCAAGGCGATGTATCCCGACTATCCGAAATGGGAGGCCGCGGCAGCCAAGGCAGACCCGGACGGGCTGCTCCACACCGATATGACACGAAGATTAGAGCTACGGACCTGAGATATGAGCGACACGAAAAATACCTGGATCGTCCTTGGGGCAAGTTCAACCATCGCCAAAGCTTTCATCCGCTCCGTCGCCGAGCAAGGCGCGGCGGTGATCCTCGCTGGCCGCCGGATAGACGATCTCGAAGCGAGTGCGGCAGATGCAACAGCGCGGGGCGCGGCGGGTGCCACGGCAGTGGCGTTCGATGCGCGTGACCCGGCCACGTTTCAGGCGGTCATCGATGCAGGCGCAGGCCAGCCCGGCACGCTCAACTGTGCGGTCTTTGTCGGATCGATGCCATCACAGGAGGCCATCGACGATGACCCCGCCCTGGTGGACGGAACCATCGCCGACAGCTTCACCGGCCCGGCCCGTTTTCTGACGATGCTTGCCCCAGTGATGGCTGAGCGCGCAGACGGCGCGATTGTGGGTGTGGGATCAGTTGCAGGCGACCGGGGCCGTGTCGGCAATTACGTCTATGGTGCTGCCAAAGCGGGCTTTGCCACCTATCTCAGCGGGTTGCGCAATGCGTTGGGCCGGAAGGGCGTGCACGTTCTGACGGTGAAGCCCGGACCCGTGGACACGGCCATGACCCAGGGGCTTGGCCCGCAGCCTTTCATGACGACGGCAGAGGCTGTGGTTTCAGACATTCACAAGGCGCTGCGCAAACGTCGCAACGTGCTCTATACCAAATGGATCTGGTGGCCCGTGATGACCGTGATCAAGCTGATCCCGGAGCCGATCTTTAAGAAGATGTCGATCTAGCGCCTTTGAACAACGTCACAGTACTGACCCGGCTGCGTCTTGATTTCGAATTTGCTTCGCAAATCCGGCTGTGTCTTGATTTCGAATTTGCTGCGCAAATCCGACCGGGGCGCGCTGCGCGCGCCATTTGAGTATTTGAGAACCAAAGACGGGAGGCGGCGCGCTCTACCGGCAGGTGTCAGCCAAACAGCCGCTGGAACCATTCGCTCCAGAGGCCCGCGGCGTAGAACACCAGCGATAGCGTGATCATGAGATAGCCAATGCCGCGGATGTCGCTCAGCGCGAAGACGATCGGGTCGTAGTCCATCCGCCCCATATAACCGAGCCGGATCATCCGGTAGAGCCAAGCCGCGATTGGCAGGAGCGCGACCCAGAGCAGCCATTGATCGGGATAGAGGATGAGCGCCTGATCCGAGTAGGAATAAAGGAAGAAGATGACCAACGCGCCGACCATTCCGATGGCCGACATGTTGAGAAGATCACCCATATCACCCCGTGCATACCCCCGTCCGGGGAGCGGCTTGTCATCCGTCGCCAGCGCCAATTCGGTCATCCGTTTCACGCAGCCCAGGGTCACGAAGATCGGGAAGATGAAGATCAGCATGAACAGCGACGCATCGACCTGGCTGGCCGCCGCTCCGGCCACCACGCGCAAGGTGTAGAGCGAAGCGAGGATCGCGATGTCGATCCAACGCAGTCGCTTGAGGCGCAGCGAATAGGCCAGTGACAGCGCCATATAGAAGGCCACGACGCCGAACATCTGCCAGCTTAACATCGCACCGACCCCCAGCGCGACAGCGCCAAGGATCACACAGGTGAACATCCCGATGGGGATCGGAACCGTTCCTGCTGCAAATGGACGTTTGCATTTCTTGACGTGCAGCCGGTCGGCCTCAATGTCGAGCAGGTCATTGACGATATAGATGCAGGATGCGGCGGCTGAGAAGCTGACGATGCCAAGACAGACCGCAAGGAACGTCTCAAGAAAGAAGGCATGGGCTGCGATCACCGGCAGGAACAGCAGGACGTTCTTGACCCATTGGTGGGGCCGCATGGATTTCAGGACAGCACGGGGCGACCAGAGGCTGCCCACTTGTGTCACGGATGGCAGCCCTTTGGCCGCCCCACCGGCCGCGCCAACCACGATGGCATGGTCCGCCACATCCCAAATCGCCCTGTCACTTTTATCGTCGCCCGCGTAATCAAAGCCTCTTTCACCGTAGGCGGCCACCAGCGCATTGGCCTTGGCCTGCCCCTTGAGGTTCACACCGCCGTCTGAGGCGAAGACCCTGTCGATCCCGTAATGCGCGGCCAGCGGTGCGACATAGGCTGTATCAGAGGCGCTGGCGATCGCGACCTCGCGGCCTGCCTCTTTGGCATCTGCGGCCAGAGCCGCGATATCCGGGTTCACAGGCAGCAAATCGACCCTCAACGGAGCGATGCGCGCAATCTCGGCCTTGAAGGCGGCCTTGTCACCCAACAGACGTGCAGCCTTGATCGTCGCGGCGGGGTCGGTGCCCAGCCCCTTCCAGATCCCTTCGGCCAGCATATCCGTGCGCAGCAATGTCCCGTCCGCATCGAGGACCAGCGGCTTTCCTGTCATGGCTCAGTTCCTGTTCACGGCAAAGACGCACCCGTCGGTGACGAGCTCTGGCGGGGTGATGCACAATCCGCGCGCGACTTCCCATGCGGCAAGAACTTTGGGAACGTAGGCGCGGGTTTCCGGAAACGGGGGAATACCGTTGTGCGTCCGCACCGCGCCTTCCCCGGCATTGTATCCCGCCAGCGCAAAGATCACCCGGTTGTCGAAATCATCCAGCAACCAATCAAGATAGGCCGTGCCGCCTGCAATATTTTGGCGAATGTCGAAAGCATTCTCGACGCCGAACCGGTCCGCCGTCGCTGGCATCAACTGCATCAACCCCCGTGCGCCGGCTGAGCTCACCGCGTCGGACCGACCCGCGCTCTCAACCGAGATGACCGCAAGGACCAACGCGGGCGATACATCCGTACCGACGGTCGCTGTCAGAATGTCGACGCCGTACCGATCCGCCAGTTCGGTCATCCCCTGAAGGCGTGGGGAGGGGATGCCCTGCCCTTCAGGTGCGGCATCCAACGCGCGGACTGCTGCCTCAAGTGAGGTGTTTGTGACATCTGACAAAGCAGGCGACAGCGCCTCCCAATACCATTCGACGCCGCTGGGCGCCGGAGCAAGTCCAGCGATCGCCGGATCGCTTGTCGCGATGATGGAGCCGGGCGTCGTGCCGGCAGCGGAGGGGGCCGTCGGACCGGACGGCGCCTGTGGGGCAATCTGAACAGTGATACGGTTCGTGGCCCCGGCCTGCGGAACGGTCACGCGCCGAAAGGTAAAGTCATCCTGAAGCGTATGACTGTCCGCCACGGCGCCGCTTGTCATTGCCATAAAGATAGCTGCCGGAGCCAAAATCCGACCAAAACTGCTGCGCCGCATTGTTCGCGGTCTCCGCCTGCCTGTTATTTTTCTCAAATCCTAGCGAAACTCCTGCCTTTGATCCACCAGATCGTAAACAATCATTTGTACGTCGATACACTAGACACGTTTTTGCAACGATCTGGCTGCAATCTGAATGGTTCATGACATATTAATTTATTATTTTTCAATTACTTATTCAATTTTCTACCAAAAAGTTAAGGGGATGCAAAATTGCACGAAAGGCGTCCTATTCCTGCCCCAATCCAAGGTCAAAACATGCTCATCCAACGACGGACAGTGCACCAATCAAGAGGCCGGTGCAGATGCTGCCGCCACGGTACTGAAACTGAGCGAACACCCTGAGGAGGGACATGACATGCTTAACTTTATCAAAAACTTCCGCGCCGACGAAGACGGTGCAGTCACCGTTGACTGGGTTGTTCTGACCGCAGCCATCGTGGGTCTCGGCATTGCTGTGCTGACATCTGTTGGTCAGGGCACGACCGCTCTGGGCGACAAGATCAGCTCGCAGCTGTCCGCACAGACGATCGCAACTTACTAATCTCACTCTGAACACCTGGAGAAATCACATGCTTAACTTCATCAAGAACTTCCGCGCAGACGAAGACGGCGCAGTCACCGTTGACTGGGTTGTGCTGACCGCAGCTATCGTTGGCCTCGGCATCGCCGTTCTGACCTCCGTTGGTCAGGGTACGACTGCTCTGGGCGACAAGATCAGCTCGCAGCTGTCCGCACAGACGATCGCCACGTACTAAGCCTTGCGCTTGACGTGACACAGGGGCCGCGCCTTCGGGCGCGGCCTTTTTCGTAAAGGAACTTTGGCACCTGATGCCTCGGGAAATCGCCGCAAAGACACCCTGACCCACCCTCGGTTTTGCCACATTCCGACGGCACGGTCGTGACACTGCCAACCAACCCATCGGAGAAATCCATGCTGTCCTTCTTTAAAACATTTCGCGCCCAAGACGACGGTGCTGTTACCGTGGATTGGGTCGTACTGACGGCAGCAATCGTCGGTCTCGCCGTGGCTCTCATTGCCATGATCGCAGCTGGCGCAACCGACAAGTCGACAAGCGTCGGCGCCTATCTGAGCTCGATGGAAGTCACCACGCACTGACATCTCTCATCGCGCGACGCGCCCCGGCAATTTCAAGAATGCGGCACAATGTGGCCGCATTCTTTGTTTATTGATCGGAAACGACGACGTGTCGGTCCCAGGCTGGCAGAAAGTTGAAAGGAAAAAAAATGCGAGCAGTATTCGGACTTGTCCTGGTAATTGGTATGGGCCTCGCGGGCTTTGCCATTTTCATGGTGCAGGGCTATTTTCAGGAACAGAACGCGGCCCTTGCGGCGCAGCAGGCGGCTATTGCCGAGGCAGTGCCGACGATCGACGTCTATGCCGTCAACCGCGTGATGGAATATGGGGAACAGATCACCGAGGACGATGTCGTCGTGATCAAATATGCCCAGCCATTCCTGCCCGAAGGCGTTTTCCTTGCAGGCCCCGCTCTGACCGGAGAAGTCCGGTACGCGGACGCAAATGGTGAGCCGATCCCGGTGCACCGCCTGTTCACCGAAGGCTCGGACGAACTGCGCGTGGTGCTCCGTCAGATGGAACCGAACGAGCCTGTCCTTCTCAGCAAGGTGACAGCCCCCGGCGAAGATACGGGCATCAACGCGCGCCTCGCCCCCGGGATGCGGGCCTTTACGATTGAGGTGGATGTGGCGTCCGGCGTGTCCGGCTTCCTGTCACCCGGCGACCGTGTCGATGTCTTCTGGACCGGCCGTGTCGATGGCTTTGATGCCGGCGGCAGCGGCGAGGTGACCCAGCTGATCGGCGCCAGTATTGAGATCATCGCAATCGACCAGACGTCCGACAGCAGCCGCACTGGCGCAACTATCGCCCGGACAGTGACCGTAGAAGTCACCCCGTCTCAGGCTGGTAACCTCACGCACGGTCAGGCGACCGGCAATCTGTCTCTCACACTTGTGGGGCGTGAAGATCGGACAGTGAGTGGCGCGATCGAAGTTGACCAGGCCAGCATGCTGGGGCTTGTCGCGCCGACAATTGCTCCGGAGGTGCAACAAGAAGAGATCTGCACGATCCGCACGCGGCGCGGCGCAGAAGTGGTCGAGATCGCGATCCCCTGCACCAATTGACGGGATCAGGGCGCAGGCCGCGCCTTGCACATATCGAACCTTTCGCGATCGTTTTCTGAAGCGCCCTCAGCCTATGCTGGGGGCGCTTCCCAGTTTTAAGCCACGCAGCTCACGTCACCCTGTTGCTTCTTATCCACATAAAAGACGCATCGCAGAGCATTGATTCTTGCAAAAAAACCAATTCTAGCGCAGCCTTCGGCGCAATGACGGGCAAAAGCCCGCAACCACGCGTGGCATGAGAGGCAGGTCACAATGACATATAGACAATTTCTGACGGCAGCCGTTACCGGTATCGCCCTCGCATTTACGAGCTTGAGCACTCCTGTTTCAGCGGAAACGTTGCAGGTAATGCGCGGCGCGCCATCAAGCGCGCTCAACGTCCCGATGAACCGGGCCGTGGTCGTTGAAAGCGACACCCCCTTTACCGAATTGAGCATTGCCAATCCGACCATCGCCGATATTTCGTCGTTGTCGGATCGGACAATCTACGTTCTGGGCAAAGAGCCAGGTCGGACGACCCTGACTTTGCTCGGCGGCGATGGGCGACTGATCACCAACGTGGAAATCCACGTCACCCCAGATATTGCGGAATTCAAAGAGCGCCTGGAACAAATCCTTCCGGGCGAGCATATCGAGGTCCGCACCGCCAATGACGGCATCGTCCTGTCGGGCACGGTGTCTTCCATCGCCCGGCTCGACCGCGCGTTGGAATTGGCCGAACGCTACGCCCCTGAACGCGTGTCCAACCTGATGAGCGTCGGTGGCACCCAACAGGTCATGCTGCGGGTCCGGTTCGCTGAAATGCAGCGCTCGGTCTCAAAATCGCTAAGCTCGTCCATCGCTTTGGGCGGTGACACGCTGGGCGGTGACCTTGGTCTGGCCCTGGGCACAGGGGCCGCCGTGGCCGAAGCTGGTCAGACAGGCGCACTTGCAGGCAACCTGCCTGGCGCCAACGACAATGCCGGTGCATTCCTCTTTGGGTTCAACGCCGGCGGCGTTGAGGTGGGCATCCTGCTTGAGGCCCTCGAAAGCCGCGGCGTTGTCCGCACCTTGGCAGAACCGAACCTGACAGCACTGTCCGGACAAGAAGCCAGCTTCCTTGCAGGCGGCGAATATCCGGTGCCGGTCGCACAGGACGCAGACACGATCACAGTTGAATACAAGCCTTTCGGGATTGAGCTCGACTTTATCCCACGGGTCGTTGATGGCGACGTCATCAACCTTGAACTGCGGGCATCTGTGTCGTCCCTCGATCCGACCAACGGCTTCAATCAGAATGGTTTCTCGATTGACGCGTTCAAGACGCGCGAAACCTCAACAACCGTTGAAATGCGCGACGGCGAAAGCTTTGCGATTGCAGGCCTTTTGTCCGACGACTTCGTCGACGCGAGCGCACAGGTCCCATGGGCGGGTGACATCCCGGTGCTGGGAGCGCTCTTCCGCTCAGCCGACTACCGTCGTCAACAAACGGAACTGGTCATCATCGTGACTCCCCACCTTGTAACCCCGACCCGAGGCGAGGCGCTTGCCCTGCCAACGGACCGTGTGCGACCGCCCACAGAACGGGATCTGTTCCTCTTCGGTCGCGTCGCGGCTGAGGATGCGCCCCAGTCTGGCGGCGCAGGGGAAGTTGCACGACAGGACTTCTCCGGCTCTTATGGCTACGTGATGGACGAGTAGGATGGGAGATCGGAGCATGAAGACGATGAAAACAACCCTCGGCATGGCAGCAGCAGCCCTTGTTTTGACGGGCTGCGTCGGCGGCAACACCAACTGGCGCGATTTCAACACCCGTGAAGTCGGATCGGAGCTTGATACCGGGTTCTTCGGCAATGCCACGATGAACAATGTTTCAGTTCATAATGGTGCCGCCGGGTTCACCATCAACCTCAACCGTCGGTTCATGAACGAAGTGAACACAACGGTGAACTTCCCGTTCAACTCTACGGTCCTCGATGAGCAGGCCCGCAGCATCCTGCGTCAGCAAGCGGCCTGGATCCGCCAGTTCCCCGAGGTGCGCTTTAAGGTCTTTGGGCACACTGACCTGGTCGGCAGCACCGCCTATAACCGTCAGCTCGGCCTACGCCGCGCGGAAGCAGCCGTTCTTTATCTTGTCAGCCAGGGCATTGACCGCAGCCGTCTTGAGGCGGTTGTGAGCTTCGGTGAAACGCAGCCGCTGATCGTCACTGAAGGGCGCGAGCGGGCCAACCGCCGCACAGTGACTGAAGTGTCAGGATTTGTTCAAAGCCATCCGACTGTGCTGAACGGGCAATACGCCGAAGTGATCTTCCGCGAATATGTCGCCAGTGCTGAGCCATCTTCGACCGTCGGTGGCGGTGGGGGCGGTGGTGAATTCACCGTTGGCACCGGCCAGTAACAGATCTTAGAACACCGAGATTGAAGGGGCCCTCCGGGGCCCCTTTTTGCTGCCCTGCCCCCAGTGAGGCCAGCCTCGTTAACCGGTAGTTCACCACGAAACAACAACACCTTAGGTGGTGTGATCGTCGCCAGAAATCGCACAAATGGGCAAATCTGGCCCCAATCTTGCCCCGATTGCCGCTCACAAACATCCTCGACAAGGCCCGAAATCCGTCTGTTTGGCGGGTCGGGTCACGCATTTCAAACGTCGGTCGTCAGATGCCCGACAAAGTATAACGGTTAAAGGACACAAAGGTCATGAGCAGCGCGCCGATGTTACAGCCGGAACCACAGCCGATCACCGCCTGCACGGTGAGCCGGGATGTGCAGAATTTCGATCTCCTTATTGAAGACATGGAAACGTGCCTCGGTGAAAGCTGGGGCGACCTGAATTTTGAGGACGCTCTGCCGTTCCTTGAACAAGACGACGCCACCGACCTCGAATTCATCGCACTTGCGATGGACGGCGAGGATGAGGCCGATCTGTCCATCATCTCTGAGATCATCAAGGCCGCAAAGACCCGCGACATCAAAGTGCTCCTGATTGCCGAAGACGTCTCGCCCAGCGCGTTGCATGAACTTCTGCGGGAAGGCGGCGATGAATTTGTCCCCTACCCGCTTCCAGAAGGCGAGTTGGCGCAGGCGATTGAACGGGTTTTGACGCCGCCGCCCGCCGCACCCGTGGCACCGGAAATGGAAAACAAGCTCAAGGCGACGGGCGACCGCGATGGCGTCGTGATCCCGGTTCAGGGCATGGCCGGAGGCACCGGTGCCACCACGCTGGCGGTGAACCTGGCGTATGAGCTTGCGACGATCGACAAGGACAACCCGCCGCGGGTGTGCATCCTCGATCTTGATTTCCAGTTCGGCTCAGTCTCGACATTCCTCGACCTGCCGCGCCGCGAAGCCGTGTTGGAGATGTTGCAGGACACCGACCTGATGGACAGCGACGTCTTCATGGCGTCGTTGCTGGCCTACGAGCAAAAGGTGCAGGTCCTGACCGCTCCGACGGATCTGATCCCGCTCGACCTGATCGGCCCCGGCGACATTGAGAAGGTCATCGAGATGGCGCGCATCAACTTCGATTACGTCGTGATCGATATGCCCAAGACGATGGTCGAATGGTCCGAGACAGTCCTTCAAGCGGCCCATGTCTATTTCGCCATGCTTGAGCTTGATATGCGCTCAGCCCAGAACACACTGCGTGTGAAGCGCGCCCTGCAATCCGAACAATTGCCGTTTGAGAAGCTGCGGTTTGTTCTGAACCGCGCACCGAAGTTCACTGACCTCAACGGCAAGAGCCGGATCAAGCGACTGGCGGAAAGCCTTGGTATTTCCATTGAAGTGCAGTTGCCCGATGGCGGAAAGCCGGTGCCTCAGAACGCGGACCACGGTGTCCCGCTGGCCGAGGGCCTGCCAAAGAACGCGCTGCGCAAGGAAATCGCCAAACTGGCGGCCTCTGTGCACGCCGTCAATGAATCCGCCGAAGCGGCAACGGCATAAGAGGGGCGAAAGATGTTTTCCAAGTACAAAAAATCCAGTGACCCATTGATGGCGAAGGTCTCAACCCCCGCTGAGGCCCCGGCCAATGCCCCAAGTGCAGCGGCCCCTGCCCCGGCGGCGGAGGAACCCCGGAAATCGATGATGAAACCGGCCCCGGTCAAAGCGACGGCTGGTCCGGTCGACAAGGAGAAGAAGCGCAAGGAGCGTCTGGCTGAGATCAAGCTGGAGCTTCACAAATCGCTTCTGGACAACCTTAACCTCGCAGCACTTGAAAATGCGACCGAGCAGGACCTGAAGGCTGAAATCCAGGCCATCGCGCAGGAATCCCTGGATGAGATGGGCGTGGTTCTGAACCGCGACGAACGCCAGACGCTCACCAAAGAGCTCTATTTCGAAGTGAAGGGCCTCGGCCCCCTTGAGACGCTTCTGCAAGACGAGAACGTCAACGATATCTTGGTCAACGGCCCACAGCAGATCTTTGTGGAACGTGCCGGTAAGCTTGAGTTGACGGATGTGACCTTCAAGGATGAACGCCACCTGCTACGGATCATCGATAAGATCGTGTCCGCTGTGGGTCGTCGCGTCGATGAATCGAACCCTTACGTTGACGCCCGTCTGGCAGACGGCTCGCGTTTCAACGCGATGGTGCCACCGGTGGCTGTGGACGGCTCGCTCGTCTCCATTCGTAAGTTCAAGAAGGACAAGCTGGGCATTGATGACCTAGTGAAGTTCGGCGCATTCACCGAAGAAATGGCCGCCTATCTTCAGGCCGCCGTCTCCACCCGTCTGAACGTGATCGTCTCTGGCGGTACTGGTTCCGGTAAAACGACCACGCTCAACGCATTGTCGTCCTTCATCGACAACGCTGAACGCATCCTGACGATTGAGGATACGGCGGAACTTCAGCTCCAGCAGACCCATGTGGGCCGGATGGAAAGCCGTCCGCCCAACGTGGAAGGCAAAGGTGAGGTGTCTCCTCGCGACTGTCTGAAGAACGCGCTGCGGATGCGCCCGGACCGCATCATCGTGGGTGAGACGCGCGGCGAGGAAGTGATCGATATGTTGCAGGCCATGAACACCGGCCACGACGGGTCGATGACGACGATCCACGCCAACTCTGCGCGCGACGGTGTCTCCCGTCTGGAAAACATGATCGCGATGGCGGGGATTGAGATGCCGCTGAAGGCGGTGCGCTCCCAGATCGCGTCGGCTGTGAACCTGATTGTGCAGGCCTCACGCCTGCAGGACGGCTCGCGCCGGATGACGTCGATCACCGAAATCACCGGCATGGAGGGCGACGTGATCTCTATGCAGGAAGTGTTCCGTTATCAGCGTGTCGGCCTCACGCCCGACAACAAGATCATCGGTCACTTCACCGCCACCGGCGTGCGCAGCCACTTCTCAGAGCGGTTCAAGCTTTGGGGCTACGATCTGCCACCCGCCATTTTTGAGCCCGTAGCGGCCCAGTAAGGACGATTTGCCATGACACTTTCGGCAGAACCTATCATCTACGGCCTGATCTTTGTGGCCTGTATCGTCCTGGTCAACGGGATCTACCTTGTTGCCTTCGGGAAAAGCATCAACTTCAACAACAAGGTCAACCGTCGCCTTGAGATGCTTGAGAAGGGCGGCAACCGCGAGCAGGTGCTCGAACAGCTCCGCAAGGAGATGTCGCAGCACATGTCCTCGCAGAACATTCCGCTCTATTCGCTTCTGGCGACCAAAGCGCAGAAGGCCAACATCGCCTTCACCCCGTCGCAGCTGATGATGATCATGGCGCTGCTGTGCGGGGTCGCCTTCATGGGGCTCACCGTGGGCACGCAAACATCGCTTGCCATTCGCGCGGCTGTGGCCGTCGGCATGGGTGTGGGCGGCGTTTACATCTGGGTCAACAACAAGGCCAAGAAACGTACCGCCGCAATCGAAGAACAGCTGCCCGATGCGGTTGAGCTGATGGTCCGATCCTTGCGGGTTGGCCACCCCTTCTCATCCGCCGTGGCGATCGTCGCCAAAGAAGTCCCCGATCCGCTCGGCTCAGAGATGGGCGTAATCTCGGACGAGGCGGCCTATGGCCGCGACATGGGCGAGACGCTCAAGCATATGGCCGAACGCATGGACATGCAGGACCTTCGGTTCCTTGCCGTTGCCGTGACGATCCAGCAGACCGCGGGCGGCAACCTGGCTGAGATCCTCGATGGTCTGGCCAAAGTGATCCGGGCGCGATTCAAGCTGTTCCGCCGCGTGAAAGCGATCACCGCCGAGGCCAAATGGTCCGGTATGTTCCTCAGCGTCTTCCCGCTCGGCGCGCTGGTGATGATCAACCTCATCCAGCCCAACTACTATGACGACGTGAAAGAAACGGCTGTGTTCATCCCCGCCTGCCTTGTCGTTGCCGGGTTCCTGATCGCCAACATCGTCGTCATGCGGCGTCTCGTGAATATTAAGGTGTAACGTTATGGGCTTTCTCGACACCATCAATGACAAGCTGATCGAGCTGATGGGCCCATTCGGCCCGCTCATCGCGGTGGGTTTGCTGGGCGTCCTTCTGATCTTGCTGGTCCTGCCGGCCCTGATGCAGAAGCAGGACGATCCGCTGGACAAGCTGCGTCAGGCCAGCAAAGCCAATATGGGCAAGGCCGACAGCTTGCGGGCCAGTCAGGGCACCGACAAGCTCGACAAATATTCCAGCTTCCTCGAACCGACGGATGTTGAAGAATACACCGCCATCCGGCTCAAGCTGATCCAGGCGGGCTATCGCACAAAATCCGCAGTGAAGACCTATCACTTCGCGCAGTTCTCGCTCGGCATCATCCTGCTTTTGCTGGGCGTCGCTTACGCGATTTACAAGTCCTCCACCGGCGATCCGTCCACCAAAGCGACCGTCATGTCGATCCTTGGGCCGGGCCTTGCGGGCTACTACCTGCCAAAATGGTGGGTGAACAAACGCCAAGGCGAACGCCAGACCGAAATGATCAACGGCTTTCCTGACTCCCTCGACATGATGCTGGTCTGCGTTGAGGCCGGTCAGTCGCTGGATCAGGCCATCATCCGCGTCGCAACTGAGTTGAAATCCGGCTTCCCGGCACTGGCTGAAGAATATGAAATGGTCTCAAACGAGATGAAGGCCGGTAAGGACAAGACGCAGGTCTTGCGCGATATGGCCGAACGCTGTGGCGTGCCGGACATCGCGTCCTTTGTGACCGTGCTGATCCAGTCGCAGCAGTTTGGTACATCCATCGCCGAAGCGCTGCGCGTCTTCTCGGCTGAGATGCGGGACAAACGGGTGATGCGGGCCGAAGAAAAGGCCAACACCCTGCCGACAAAAATGACACTGGCGACGATGATGTTGACCGTTCCGCCACTTCTTATCATCCTCATCGGGCCGTCGGTGTATGACATCTACGAGACATTGAGCAACGCCAACTTCTAAAGGCTTCGATGATAAGGACCGCCGCGTTCCTGACCGTGATGAGCGCCCTTGCTGGATGCAGCGAGGGCGCTTTCGCGCCTGACGGTGACCGGGTTTTTGCCCCGGGCGTCGCGGGTGCGTCTGACATCGACGGCCTTCTGGTGGGGCACCGTTTGATGGCGGCCGGAGAATATCAGCTGGCGCTTGATGCGTATTTGCGGGCCGCCGGGCAGCAGGGGCTGAACGTGGATACGCTGTCGGCTCTGGGTTCTGCGAACCTCAAACTTGGGCGGCTCAATCAGGCGGAAGAGCTGCTCAGGCGCGCCGTTGACGAGGATCCGAGCTTTGCTGCGGCCTGGAACAACCTCGGCGTGATCCTCATGGAACGGGGCAAAACCGCCGAAGCGGCGCAGATTTTCCGTCGCGCGTTTGCAACGGATAACGGGAATTCCGACCAAATTCGCGACAATCTGCGCTTGGCACTCGCAAAATTGGACGATCCCTTTAATACTGCACAGCAAGAGAACGAACCGTTCCAATTGGTGCGGCGGGGCACTGGCGACTACGTCATCCTGTCGACACTCTGAGAGGCAGAGCAGCAAAGGACGCAGAAACATGCGCCACCCGATTTCTATTTTGGCCCTGACGGGCGTCGTTGTCCTATCCGCGTGCGACCAATCCGGTGAAGCACAGGTTGAGCGCGCGTTGCAGGACGTGAATGTTGTCGATGAGACGAACCTCAATGACGTCATGCTGACGGTTGCGGACCCGAATGAGGCCGTGAACTACTTCTTGCGCGCCTCGACCAACGATCCGGGCCGCATCGACCTGATGCGCGGCCTTGCCAAGTCGCTGATCCGTGCCCGCCGCTACGAAGAAGCGGCCACTGCGTGGGAAGCCGTTGCAAATCATGATGAGGCGTCGATGGATGACCGCGTGGATCTTGCCGACGCCCTGATCCGAACCAACAATTGGGACAGTGCGGAAGCCGTGCTTGACCAGATCCCGCCGACCTATGAGACGTTCAAGCGCTACAGGCTTGAAGCGATGGTCGCTGACAGCAACGAAGAATGGGACAACGCCGACAGCTTCTACGAAACCGCTGTGGGCCTCACGACCTCCCCTGCTGGTGTTTTGAACAACTGGGGATTTTCCAAGCTGACCCGCGGTGATTACGCGGGCGCGGAGCGGTTGTTCGTGGACGCGCTGCGCAATGACAGCGACCTTTTCACCGCCAAGAACAACCTCGTCCTCGCCCGGGGCGCGCAGCGCAATTACGACCTGCCCGTCATCCCGATGACCCAGATCGAACGCGCACAATTGTTGCACACGCTGGCCCTGACCGCGATCAAGCAGAACGACCTCACCATTGGACGCGGCCTGCTGCGCGAAGCTATCGACACCCACCCGCAGCACTTTGAGGCCGCAGTGCGGTCCCTGCGGGCGCTCGAAGACAACGTGACGAACTAAGCGTGTTCACCTTTCCTGAGGTTGCCGTCACCGCCCCTCAATCGGTGGCCTTCCTAATCTTTGTAGCCCCGCTGTGCCTTTACGTGGCCTGGAATGATCTGCGGGCCATGAAGATCCCCACGTGGTCCACGGACGCGCTGGCAATTGTGTTCGTCGTGGTTGGCTTCGTGCTGACAATGATGGGGGAATTCACCTGGGCCGAATATGGCTGGCGCTACGTCCACTTCATCGTCGTTCTGATTGCTGCGATGATTGCCAATGCCGTCGGTGCAATGGGCGCAGGGGACAGCAAGTTCCTCGCTTCCGCCGCGCCTTTCGTCGCGCTGAGCGATGCCGGATTTGTCTTCATGCTGTTGGCCATCGGAATGTTTGTGGGTTTTTTCGTGCACCGTGCCGCACGTTCCATCAAGCCAATCCGGAACCTCGTGCCCGATTGGCAAAGCTGGGAAGATAAGCGACGGTTTCCCATGGGGTTTCCGATGGGCGTGGTGCTGATCGTCTACCTAGCAATTCCGCTATTCTGACAATTCCGTCTTCTCAAAAAGCACATAGAGGTCGGTGCGCCGCACTTCCGTCAAAGCGATCTTGTCCACCTCGATCAACCCCTCAAGAATCTCAAACACCTGCCCCTGCACGTCCTGCGCGACCGGGCAGAGCGGGACGAGCACGTAGTCCGCGTCCTTGAGCCCCGGCGCCCCGCCGTAATACCACGGCGCGCCTTGATCCATGGGCTCCAACGCGCCGAACAGCCAATAGCTAGAGAAGATATCGGCGGCGAAGACTGACCGCCCTTGGGCCAGCCCAGCGTCTTCCATGTCGCGCACGATGGCATCCATTAGGCGAGGCAGGCCCAGCTCAACCGAGCAGACCGGAATCGTTTCGCCCAAGAACGTGAGCGGGGCGTCACGCCCGTCATATCGTTCAATCCCGTCAACATTGCCGTCGAGCGCGATGCGCCCGTCCACCCGGTTCACCCGCAGATCAAGCCCATACAGGTCCCCATGCACCCCACCGCGCGGCAGGATGGGCGCATAGCTGGCGGTGTCCACATTCATGTGGCGGAACGGCGAATACGCAAGGTTGAAGAAAGACGGCGCAGCAAACGCGAGGGCCACGGCGGCCGTGATCCCGATACAATCCTTGATGTGCCAGCCGAACCCATTGGCCACTTCCGCCGCCTGCCCGCGCAATGCCAACAGCAACACAGCAAGCAGCAAAAGCCATTGCGGATCGTTTCCGAAATTCTGGTAGGTCACGTAGAAGAAACCGGGGATCAGCAAGAGCAGGATAAGCCCACCGATTTTCACGTTCGCCTGCCGCAGGAAAATCACCCCGGCAATCGCAGTCAGCGACCCGCCCAGATAAGCTGGCGCCCCCATGATCGCGGGCAGCGGCTCACCTGGGGCGGCGCGCACTTCAGATCGGGCAACGGTGAGCAGATCACCGAGATATGCAAGCCAATAATCCACGCCATTCAGCAGCGTGATCAGCGCCGCAATCAGCAGCCCGGTCACCGCCGCCGCGGCAATCGCGCGGGTCTGGCGCGTCAGGATCAGCGCCAGCAGGACCGGCACGGCAAACGACACGAAATAGGTCATCTTGATCATGACCATCACGCAGACCATCGCGCCAAGGATCACGCCATCGATCAGACCGGTCCCATCCCGTTTGGGAGGCAGGATCGCCATGACAATCGCCACAAACGCAGCCGCCCAAGCGAGCCGGTTGTAATGCATTGAGATCGAAACAGAGCGCTGCGCCTCGCCGTGCACCAGCGCCAACAGCAAGACCATCACCACCAGCCCGAAGAGCGCTGACACCATTGGTGTCAGCCGGGATGAGGCGACCCAGACGATGATTGGCAAAAACATTGCAGCTACAACGACTTGCGACCAAAGCACCGCCATCCCGATGCCCATTCCAGCCTTCACCAGCAGTGCGATTGGCCAAAAGGCCAGAGCGCCAATGGGTGTCATGAAATCAAGATGTGGCGTCTGCCCGTCGGCCATCCGAAACACGATTTGCATCAGGTGCATCGTGTCGCCTTCGTGCTTGCCGATATAAAGCCCGCCCATCAGGACAGCCGCGCCGCCCATTGCGGCCCAAATCACGATAAGAAACGCGGTCAAGACCGCTGGTCTGGTGTTGTTCATGCCCGCCTCTGGAACCGTTTTGTCCCTTTTTTCGACACAATAGTCAGGCAGAGAGGCAATGCAAAAGGCCCTGATCCCCCTGCTCTGCCAATCTCGGCGGGCATGGCGAATGGGTCACAGACATATGGGCATCACAGATTGAGGACGGGCTGACAGATGAATATGCAATCCCCCGACGCAATGGCGCCACCCGCGCCAAAAACGCTTGAAACCATGGCGCTGTCGCCGGTGATGATGCGTGACATCCTGATTAAAACGATGTTCCGGACCAATCTTGAGACAGCGCGGGACATCGCCAAAGTGGTCTGCCTGCCGGTGAACATCACACAGCAGCTTATTGACGTCGCCCGGGATCAACGCTTGTGTGAGGCGACCGGCACGCTCAACGCCAATTCTGGCAACGAGATGGGCTATCAGCTGACCGATGCAGGCAAGCAGCGGGCGCTCGATGCGCTGGCGCAGTCCGAGTATTTCGGTGCGATGCCCGTCCCGCTTGAAGTTTACCGCGAACAGGTGAAACGCCAGTCGATCCGCAACATCCATGTCAGCCGCGATCAGTTGACCAACGCCATGGGCCACCTGATCCTGCCACCCGACCTGCTTGACCAGCTTGGACCGGCCGTCGGCGCTGGG
>JBCBCS010000018.1:0-28060 GCA_038530475.1 Pseudomonadota bacterium | reverse complement strand
GAAGCAATTGCCTTCGAACAGGATGTTTCGCATCCGCCACATATCCATTGTGGCAAAGGTCTGACGATCAGCAACAACAATTGCCTGTCCATCGACGGACAGCCGTCGTTTTCCTGGATTGTGGTAAAACCCTATGGCCCCGGCCATTACATCAACGGCTTCAATGTACAGGGCAACGTCTTTCGTACGTCGAACACACGGGTCACGCGGGCCGAGCGGATCGACACGACCTTTGCCACAATGGATATGTGGCGGATGCGAAACATCCTGTTCGAAGGCAATTGCTTCAATGGCGTCGATGAGGTGACGCGGAACCCGCATATCAACGTGCACAGCCAAAATTCCCCCGATGCGACTTGGACGGTCGATACCGAGGCCTTTCTGCCGTTCGGGGGGTACACCCGCACCATTGATGCGCTTGTCCCCGTGCAGGCCATTCGCAACGGTTCGGGTCAGGCGGTGTTTGCGCAGCCTTATGTTGATCCGGTCAACGGCTCAAACACGCACGAATTCCGCATCATCTGGCCGGAGCCTGTGGAAGGCGACATTCGATACTCGGTGCGGATGGACGACCCCAGCTAGGCACACGAATTGGAAGAGGGCGCTCAGCGAGGCGCCCTTTTTCATTGAGGCAGGTCGTCAGGGGTCAGATGGAAGGCCTTGCCGAAGCCGCCATTCAAATGCGCCTCTTGCGGGGTCAGGCGCATCATGACGAAATCGGTGAAATCAAAATAAAGCTGCGCCTTGGGATGTGCCTTGAGCCATATGTCGCGCAGGGCTGATTTGTCTGCGGTCTCGGCCCGCGCCTGCACTGTGATACGCGGGTGGGTCAGCGGATTGCCCTTCGGCCCCGGCTCCCCCACCAGAAGTGAGCAAGCCGGATTGGCCGTGAGCGCTTTGGTGTGCAATGACAGCTCTGAGATCAGGATCAGCGGCGCTCCTGCGTGCCAGAGCATGGCCACCCGCGTCACCATCGGCGCGCCGGTCGTGGGATCGAGCACACCAATGGCCGCGAAACGTGCCTCCGTCAGCAGGCCAAGGGCAAGCGCGCGAGCCTCATCATCGGTCGGTCGGATCGGGCTTGGTTTTTCTGTGCTCATGCGGTCTAGGGTGCGCGATTGCGGAGCGGGGTCAAGGGTATGCGAGCCTAGGACAGCGCCGGGGTTTCGTCTGGACAGGCGCGAAACGCCGCAAGGGGTGCGTCAATTCCGTCGAGCTCAATCGCAGACCCGCTGCGCCCGATCCGCATATCGGCAATCACCGCTGAGCCCAGACCATCGAGCACATTGCCAAAGCCGCGATCCGCCACCAACAGCGTCCGGCGGTCTTCTGACACTATCTGACGGGTCGTGCCGATCTGAGGCGGCATACCGCCTGCAAAATCAATACGAAAGCTTCCCTCTGCCCACCTTTGATCGGACGGCAAAGTGACCGTCAGCGTGTAGAGCGGGACAGCCGCATCATAAGTAACGATCACCTCTGCCTCACCTTGCTGGTGAAAGAGGGTGCAGATCGGATCCGGTGAAAACTCCCACGCGGCAGCGGGGGAGGTAAGAAGAGCGAAGGCGGCGGCAATTGGTTTCCACATGCCCCGCAATTTAGTGGGAAGCGCCCTCATGCACAGTCTTTTATCGCGCCTGCGTTCGTGTAGGGTGGGCGAGGCTCAAAGACAGGAGAAATCAGATGGCGAAGACACCGCAAGAGATGGTGGCCGGAGCAGGCGTACCTCAGGTCAGCCCGGAAGATGCTAAGGCGTTGCATGGCAAGGACGGGGTCGTGTTCCTTGATGTGCGTGAACCAGGTGAAGTTGACGCCTCTGGCAAAGTGCCCGGTGCGGTCGCAATTCCGCGCGGCGTTTTGGAATGGCAGACGGAAAAACTCGACGGTGCGGAGACAATTGTCATCTATTGCGCCGCTGGTGGTCGCGCAGCGTTGGCCGGAGCCGCCTTAAAGGAACTGGGCTTTGACGATGTCCGCAACATGGGCGGCTTCAAGGACTGGGTAGAAGCCGGGGGTGAGGTTGAGTGAGGCCTCATGCTCAGTCGCCTGTTTCGTAGCGTAGACGTTTGGCTGCGCCAGGTCCGACCGATTATGGTTAGTGAGAACAAGAAAACGCCGGGGCCAATGGGGACCCGGCGTTTGATTTTCTCTTAGACGCTGCTGGTTGCGGAGCCACGCGGTCCGGCAAAGAACCAGATGATCAGGCCGAGGACCGGCAGCAGCAGGATCAGCAAGGTCCACAGCACTTTCGCGCCCGTCGATTCAGCTGAGCTGAAGATCTGAATGATTGCGTAGATGTTCGCGATCAGGACCAGAAGGCCAATGATACCATATTCCATTTTATTGCTCCTCTTTCGCTTCGTGATTGCCCTCTAAACCAGCTGGTTGGCGTTCCGGTTCCGAAAAATCTTCCGGAACTACCGGCCAGTGTGACGTGTTGGGAGGGCAATCAATGCGCGATGCAGCGTGTAGAAATGGAAGGAAACATTATGAAAACCGGAACTATTGTCGCCCTTGGTGTTGTTGTGGCCGTCGTCGCTGTAGGTGCGACTTACATGATCGATATTGACCAAACCCAAGAGGCCCAGTTGCCTGACGTCAACGTGACCGTCGAAGGCGGGCAGATGCCGGAATTCGATGCTGACGTGGGCTCGATCGAGATCGGGACCGAGGAAACCACGGTGTCTGTTCCAGAGATTGAGGTCACAATGGAAGAGACCACAGTTGATGTTCCGTTTATCGACATCAATGCGCCCGAGGAAGACGAACTCGCCTCTAACTAATCCGCAAAAAAGCCCCCGCGCAGTCGCTGCCCGGGGGCTTTTTCTTGCAAGGTGGTTGCGCGCTTAGCCGCGACGCTTCTTTCGAGGTTTCACACCGCCGCGCTGACCCGGACGCCCGGCGGTTGACCGACCGGTCATCTTGTTGGCCTCTGTTACCGCTTTGTCCACGGCTTGTTGCCGGGCCATCGGATCATCGCTGACCACAAGGTCGACCGTTTCGAGGCGTTTCACTTCATCACGCAGACGCGCGGCCTCTTCGAATTCGAGGTTTTCTGCCGCTTTGCGCATGTCCGCCCGAAGTCCATCCAGTACAGCCTGAAGGTTGCCACCAGCGGGTTGATCGACGGTCGCAGTGACGCGGTTCATGTCGACATCGCCCTTGTAGAGACCGGCCAGGATATCCTCGACGTTTTTCTTCACCGTCTCCGGCGTGATTCCGTGCTCTTCGTTATAGGCCATCTGTTTTGCTCGACGGCGGTCGGTTTCATCGATGGCACGTTGCATCGAACCGGTGATCTTGTCGGCGTACATAATCACGCGGCCTTCTGCGTTCCGCGCCGCCCGGCCCACCGTCTGGATGAGCGACGTCTCGGATCGCAGGAACCCTTCCTTGTCGGCGTCCAGAATGGCGACCAGCCCACATTCGGGGATGTCCAAGCCTTCGCGCAGAAGGTTGATCCCGATGAGCACGTCAAAGGCGCCAAGCCGCAGGTCGCGCAGGATCTCGATCCGCTCAATCGTGTCGATGTCGGAGTGCATGTAGCGGACTTTGATGCCGTTCTCATGCAGATATTCGGTGAGGTCTTCGGCCATCCGTTTGGTGAGCGTCGTGACCAGCGTCCGGAACCCATCCGCGCTGACTTTGCGGATTTCGTCCATCACGTCATCGACTTGGGTCTCAACGGGGCGGATTTCGATCACCGGGTCCAGAAGGCCGGTGGGGCGGATGATCTGTTCGGTGAAGACACCGCCGGTCTGGTCCAGCTCCCACCCGGCGGGCGTCGCAGAGACGAAGACCGATTGCGGGCGCATGGCGTCCCATTCCTCAAACTTGAGGGGGCGGTTGTCCATGCAAGACGGCAGACGGAACCCGTGTTCGGCCAGCGTGAATTTGCGCCGGTAGTCGCCTTTGTACATTCCCCCGATCTGTGGCACGGAGACGTGGGATTCATCTGCGAAAACAATCGCGTGGTCGGGGATGAATTCGAACAGGGTCGGGGGCGGCTCACCCGGTGCGCGGCCCGTCAGATAACGCGAATAGTTTTCGATCCCGTTGCAGACGCCGGTGGCTTCTAACATCTCAAGATCGAAATTCGTGCGTTGTTCAAGGCGCTGGGCCTCAAGCAATTTGCCTTCGTTGACCAGCTGATCGAGCCGCATCCGAAGCTCTTTCTTGATGCCCTGCACCGCCTGCTGCATCGTCGGCTTGGGCGTCACGTAGTGCGAGTTCGCGTAGATGCGGACCTTGTCGAACGTGTCGGTTTTGTCGCCCGTCAGCGGGTCAAATTCCGTGATGCTTTCCAGTTCTTCGCCGAAGAAGGACAGCTTCCATGCCCGGTCATCAAGGTGGGCGGGCCAGATTTCAAGGCTGTCACCGCGCACCCGGAACGTTCCGCGCTGGAAGGCGGCGTCGTTGCGGCGGTATTGCTGGGCGATCAGATCCGCCATGACCTGCCGTTGGTCGTAGTCCTTCCCTGCATGGATGTCCTGGGTCATTGCCCCGTAGGTCTCGACCGAGCCGATGCCGTAAATGCACGACACCGAGGCCACGATGATCACGTCATCGCGTTCCAACAGAGCCCGGGTGGCCGAGTGGCGCATCCGGTCGATCTGTTCGTTGATCTGGGATTCCTTCTCAATATACGTGTCCGAGCGGGGCACATAGGCCTCCGGCTGGTAGTAATCGTAATAGCTGACGAAATATTCGACCGCGTTGTCCGGGAAGAAGCCTTTGAACTCACCATAAAGCTGGGCGGCGAGGGTCTTGTTGGGCGCAAGGATGATCGCCGGGCGTTGGGTTTCCTCAATCACCTTGGCCATCGTGAAGGTCTTGCCGGTGCCGGTGGCGCCCAGAAGCACCTGATCCTGTTCGCCGTCCAAGACGCCTGCCGACAGCTCTTTGATTGCCATTGGCTGATCGCCCGCTGGCTCAAACTCGGTGTTCATCACGAAGGCCTTGCCGCCCTCAAGCTTTTCGCGCGTGCGCACGTCCTCTGCCGGATTGGCGAGGTAGGTGACGGCTTCGGTTTTGTCGGAATGGGCGTAGGGCATGCCCCATATGTGACATGGGCGGACGTTGGTTCAAGGGGCGCTGCTGACAGGGTTCTGTCAGCAGGGTGTCAGTGTACCGGCTTTGGCAGCCGCCACCGAAGGTTTGGTCGGGCCGCGACCCAAGCAACCGCACCAATCAGCAGGAGGGACGCGCCGTGCTGAAGTCCGTATGCGGCAAGGTCTGAACCGGATTGATCAATCGCAACCACGCAAAACGCCACGAAAGCTGCGTTGGCAAATACGAAGGCGGCACAGAGCCATACCAATTTGCGTAACGAACGGTCGTGACTGGCGCACGCGCCGGCAAATCCGACGATGACACCTGTGCCCAGAACGAGCAAGCTGAGGAAGATGCCGGTTTCGGTGATCGCGTCGCCCTGAGCCAGAACCGGTTCTTTGCTGCGGATCGATTTCATCAGGCCGAACCCGGCCGCGAGAAGAAATGTTACGAGGCCGGCAAAGCAGTACCAGCCCGATTTGCCGTGACGGTTTCGCCAGATCAGGCGCGATCCAAACAATTCCGGCATGGCCAGCATGACGGCCCATGCGGCGCAGATCGGAACGATGGAATAGGCTTTCACGAAATAGGGATCCGTCGGGACCAATTCCGGCAACCCAACATCGCCGGGAAGATAAAGGACGGTATATGACACAACCAGTCCAAGAAGAAATCCGATGGCCATGCGCACCCCCAAGAGCCGCAATTGACGGGCCGAGGCGGATTTGTGCATGCCCAGAATGGGCAACAGTATCGAAATCGCGATGACCGCGCCGATGTAAAGCTCAGTATCGTAGCGTTTGAAATCGGGGTATTTCTTCTCGCTCAATGTGATGTCGGCCAGACCGATCAGGCCAGCGATGACGATACCGCCAATCGCCGTGATGACCTGTCTTGCGGGTTCATTGTTCTGCAACGCAGCGTAGGTCGTGAACATAATGGCAAGTACGGCACTGATCCCAAGACCAAGGGCTTGGGCCTTGACCACCTGCACGGGGTCCGTCGCGCAATTGTTCTTGTCGAAATCAGCGAAGAAGCAGTGCATCCAGGTCGAAATATCCTGTCCAGAATCGATCAGCACGACGGTGATCACAGTTGAGCCGAGCAAGACCCACGAGGGTTTGACCGATTGAGTGATGGGGCGGGGCGGTTCTGATCTGGACAGGGACGGCATGCGGCCAGAGTGTCTCGTCTGAGATCGGCAGACAAGACATGCGGCGCTCTGGCCCTTGCGCGGGGCGTGTGAATCCCCGATATAACCGACGAGTTACGGGAGCCAGATCATGCGCGCACGCATCTACCAGCCTGCCAAGACCGCGATGTCGAGCGGGACCGCCAAGACCAAGAACTGGGTGTTGGAATATGCACCTGCCGAGGCGCGGGAAGTTGATCCGCTGATGGGCTGGACCTCGTCCGGCGACACGCAGAGCCAGGTGCGGATGACGTTCGACAATAAGCAGGACGCCTTGGACTACGCCGAAGACAAGGGCATTGACGTTATCGTGCAAGAGCCCAAGAAGCGCCGCGCCAATATCCGCCCCGGCGGCTACGGAGAGAACTTCGCGACCAACCGCCGTGGCGCCTGGACGCACTAAGCCTTCAACTGACGTCCGAACACCGCTTGCACAGCATCGCGCTTGCCCGCTAGAACGCGAGCGTGCGGGCCGTTAGCTCAGCTGGATTAGAGCAGGGAACTTCTAATTCTCAGGTCGGGGGTTCGAGTCCTCCACGGCTCGCCACTTCTTTTATGCGCTACCGCTTCGCTGCTTGAGCGCTGGGGCGTGTCCTACAGGCGTTGACTGCCTCAGGACGGGTTTGGACCACTCATCATCAGGTGATAGACGTCAGAAACCGGTTTCGCGATTGTTTCGGTGCATTCCCTTTCGGAACGCATTACATGACCTCCAGACCAACCACCGGAGGCCCCCATGAAACGTTCGCGCATCAATGACATCATGGCCGAAGCGGATGAGATGATCCGCTCATACGGGTTTGTCTTGCCGCCTTGGGCCTATTGGACGCCCGATGAATTCAAGGCGCGACGGGTCGAAGCGGCCGAGGTGATCCGCGCACGCAATGGTTGGGACATCACCGATTATGGCGCCGGTGATTATGAGAAAATGGGCCTGTTCCTGTTCACCCTGCGCAATGGCCGGCTTGAGGATCTGCAGCGCGGTGGCGGCATGTGCTACGCCGAGAAGCTGTTGATTTCCAAACAGGATCAGCTGTCGCCGATGCACACCCATGTCATCAAGGCCGAGGATATCATCAACCGGGGCGGGGCCACGCTGGTGATTGAGCTTTATGGCTCAGACGCGGACGGCAATTTCGACGAAGCGGCGGGTGGCACGGTCTGGTGCGACGGGATCAAGCGGGATTATGGCCCCGGTGAGAAGCTGAAATTCGCCCCCGGTGAAAGCGTGACCCTGATGCCCGGCGACTGGCATGCGTTCTGGGGAGAGGGCGGTGATGTGCTGATCGGTGAGGTGAGCACCGTCAACGATGATGAAACCGACAACATCTTCCGCGAGCCGATCGGGCGCTTTTCCAACATCGATGAAGACGTGGACCCGACGCATCTGCTTGTCAGCGATTACGCGACATGGCTGAGCTGACCGCGCCAGAGGTCTTTCTGCGCGACCTGTTCGCGACAGCGGTCGCTGAGGCCGATCCGATGCGTTGTGTGCCGGCGGCCTTGGGGCCAAAGCCCGATGGTCGGGTCGTGGTCCTTGGCGCGGGCAAAGCGTCGGCGCGGATGGCCGAGGCGGTTGAGGCCGCGTGGGGCTCGTGTGAGGGGTTCGTGATCACCCGCTACGGCTACGGACGACCATGTAAGGGCATCGAGATCGCAGAGGCCGCCCATCCGGTGCCCGATCAGGCTGGCGTCGACGCAACCCGGCGGCTGCTTGAGATCGCCGAAGGCCTTGGGCTGGACGACACCTGCATCATGCTGATTTCCGGCGGCGGGTCGGCCTTGCTCTGCGCCCCTGCCGAGGGTCTGACGCTGGAGGACAAACAGGGACTGGCGACGCAAATGCTCGCCTCTGGGATGCCGATTGGCGACATCAACGGGATCCGCAAAGAGCTGTCGGCCGTGAAGGGCGGAAAGCTTGCGGCGGCTGTGCACCCGGCCCAGCTGCGCTGCTTGATGATCTCGGACGTGCCGGGGGATGATCCGGGCGATATCGCCAGCGGGCCGACGGTGGGCCATGAGGGCGATGCAGCGCTGGCGCTTGAGACGCTGGCGGCCTGGGATGTGGTGCCGCCGGTGGCGATCCAGACCTATCTGGCGGCGGGCGGCGATCCCTTGTCCCCGGACGATCCGCGATTGTCAGGGGTTGAGAACATCATCGTCGCCGCACCCTCGCAATCGTTGACCGCGGCGGCGGCGCAGGCGGAGGCGTCGGGGGTCGATGTGCGCGTTCTGGGCGATGATCTGGAAGGCGAGGCGCGGGAGCTGGCAGAGACCCATGCCGCACTGGCGCTAGAGCTGGCGCAGGCCGGGTTGGAGCGTCCGGTCTTGTTGCTGTCGGGCGGGGAATGCACCGTCACGCGGCGCGGGGACGGGATCGGGGGCCCGAATGCGGAATACACGCTTGCGGCGGCGATCGCGCTGCGGGGGCATCCCAAAGTGCACGTGATGGCCTGCGACACCGACGGGGTGGATGGTGCGGCCGAGGTGGCGGGGGCGGTCGCGGGGCCTGCGACGCTCGCCCTTGCGGAGGCCATGGGGCTTGATCCGCAGGCCGAGCTTGATCGCAACAACGCGCATGGCTTTTTCGCCCAGACCGAGGCGCAGATCGTGCCGGGGCCAACGATGACGAATGTGAACGACTTTCGTGCGCTCTTGGTGATGCCATGATGCGGTGGGTCCGGCGGCTCGGGATCCTCTTCGCGGCGCTGATCGCGATTTTGGGTGGCATGGTGGCCTGCAATTCGTTGCCCCAGCCGGTGCAGGACCCGGTGCCCGACACGCTGCGGGTGGCCACCTACAACGTCCATTACATCTGGCTCGACCGGGCAGAGGGCGACTGGTCGCGCGGCGATTGGGAGAGGCGGAAGGGACCGTTGCAATCAGCCTTCCGTGCCATCGATGCGGACATTATTGGCTTTCAGGAGATGGAGAGCTTCGGGCGCGGTGGCGGGGAACAGGTCAACCTCACGCTCGACTGGCTGGTGGAACAGAACCCCGATTACGCCGTCGCGGCCATTGGCGATCCGGCAGACTTCCCTTGGACACAGCCGATTTTTTACCGCCCTGCGCGGCTGACCCTGCTCGATCAGGGCTGGTTCTTTTTCTCTGACACGCCGGACGTGATCTATTCGCGGACCTTCAACGGCTCCTGGCCAGCATACGCGACATGGGCGGAGTTCGCCGACCGCGATGGCACCATCTTCCGTGTTTACAACGTCCACACCGAATATCGCAGCGGGTCCAACCGCCGCCTGTCGATGGAGCTGACCGCTGACCGGATCGCGGGGCCCATGACCGGGATGCCCGTCTTCGTGATCGGTGATTTCAATGCGATCCGGGGGTCACGGACGTTGGAAATATTGGAAGAGGTCGGGGTGACGTTCTGGCCGGCTCAAGGCTCAACGTTTCATTTCAACAGGGGTCTGAACCTGTTCCCCGCCATCGATCATATCGGCGGCACGGGGGGGATTGCGCCGGTCGGCGAAACCTTCACGCTGCGCGGCCAATTCGACGGCGAATGGCCCACAGACCATTACCCTGTTATCGGTGATTTCACCCTGCCATAATCAATTGTAGATCAGAACGGTGAGTTGATAGAACACCGGAGCGGCAAAGATCACTGAATCCAACTGATCAACGATGCCGCCCTGTCCGGGGATCAAGTGCGACCAGTCTTTGATGCCGCGGTCCCGCTTGATCGCTGCAAAGACAAGATTGCCGAACATCCCCACCGCCGAAGCAATCGCCGCCATCCCCATCGCCGCCAGGAAGCTGAACGGAGTCATCCATGACAGCAGCCCGCCAATGAGCGCCGCGCAGGTCACGCCGCAGATCATGCCCTCCCACGTTTTGGCAGAGACACCGGGGATGACCTTTGTGCGGCCAAACCGGCGGCCAAAGAAGAAGTCCAAGAGGTCGCCGAATTGAACGACCATGATCAGGAACGCGATCAGCAACACGCCGCGGTCGGCCGGATAATTCTCAAAGGTCACGTTCAACAGCGCGGGGACATGACTGGCGCAGAAGACGGCGATCATCAGTCCGTATTGCGTCTCAGCGATGCGGACGAGGAACCCCTCGGTGTCCCCCCTGAGCGCTGAGAAGATCGGCAGGATCAGGAAGGCGTAGACCGGGATGAACACGGTATATAGCACCTGCCAGCCGAGCCCGATGAAGATGTATTGCGCGGGCAGGACGATGAAGAACGCGATGGCGAGGGCGAGGTGATCAGCCCGTCGTTTGCGGGTCAGTGTCAGCATTTCGCGCAACGCCGCGTAGGATGTGAAGGCAAACAGCACCAGCATCCCGATCTTGCCCGCAATCAACGCCAGCGTGAACAGGACGACCATTGACCACCAGGACCGCACACGAGTCATGAAGGTTTCGACCACCGGGTTGTCACCGCGCTGCCCGACGCGCAGGCGGATTACCTCCCCGAAGATGGTAAGCGCCGTGAGAAGCCCGCAAACGCCGAGAAACAGGGCGAGGATTTCAGCGGTGGTCGAGGTCATTCAGCGGCATCCAGTGCGGCCTGCTTGGCCTCTTTCTTGGCCCGTTTGCGCGCCTTCTTTCCGGCTTTCTGAACCTCGGGCGGCGCAAGGCCGACCAACGCGCGGGAGGCGCGATCGAGGAACGTGTCCTTGTCCTCGCCGTCTTCGACGTGGATCGGCTCCCCGAAGGTGACGGTGCAGATGAGGGGCAGGGGTATGATCTCCCCTTTCGGCATGATCTCGGTCACGTTGTCGATCCAGGTCGGGACAAGGTCCACGTCAGGCCGCGCCAGCCCCATATTGTAAAGCCCCGCCTTGAACGGCAGCAGCGGATCCTCGGTCATGTTGCGGTTGCCTTCTGGGAAGATGATGAGCGACGAGCCCTCATCGAGAGCGTCCAGAATGGCCTGCATTGGATCTTCGCCCGCTGCGCGGGCCTCGGGCCGGCGGTCCACCAGCACACAGTTGAAGACCTCGGGCCCGACAAACGCCCGCAACTTGTTCTTGAGCCAGTAATCGGCTGCGGCCACGGGCCGGACGGAGCGGCGCAGATGGGGCGGCAGGCAGGACCAGATCATCGGCATGTCGGCGTTGCTGACATGATTGGCGAAATAGACCCGCTGGCGATTTACAGGTTCGATCCCGCGCCAATCGGGACGCACGGCGGTCAGGAACCGGACCAACAGCGCGATGGCCTGTCCGGTGATCTTGGCCGCAGCGCGGCGGGGAAGGGAGAGGAGTGATGCCATTGGCAGGAGTGTGACGAAGGATCGTTGACTTGGGAAGGGTGCTCTTCAAGCCGGTCCGGCTTTCATCGCGAAAGGCCCGCCGGGGTGGACGGGCCTTTGCAGGGTTCAGATTATGTTAAGCGGCGTCTTTGTCTTCGCCGATATATTCGCTCAGCAGACGCTCATTGCGGGCCTCTTCGATGCGGGTGATGCGGTCCTCTGACAGGCGGTCATCGAAGCGCAGCTTGACGAAGTTCACCAGGGCGAGGGTCAGCAGGAGGATGCCGATGCCCCAGTAGCCTTTGGTGGCGAGCGGCACGTCCGGCGACATGTAAAGCGATAGGGCGAGCATGCCGTAGGCCACGACGACACCGATTCCGTTAAAGAAGATGATCAGGCCGTTGTCGGATTTGTTGAAGTTGGTCATGGGTTTGGTCCTTTGGTTGGGTGTGGTGTGTAAGGGGTTGAATTACTTCTGTTTCTTCTTCAGCCGGGCGAGCACGTCGTCGGCAGTTGTGCGGGTCGCGGCGCCAAAACCACTGTCGGCCATCCGGTCGGTGAGGGTTTCGTGGCCGAGGTCGCGGTCAATCTCGCGCAGGATTTCCGACTGCTCGAACGGGTCGTCGCGGCCCATGACGCGGGCGATAAGCTCTTCCGCTTCCTCCGTGCTCGACGTGGTGCCGATGGTGGAATTGAGGCGGGACTGGATTGCCTGTTCACGACGCACGGCACGGGCCTGAATGGCACCCTGTTTGAGGTCGATGATCCGGCGATGCCCCGCCTCGATCGAAGCGCGCAGGCGGATCACTTTCTGATCCAGCCGGGCACAGGTTTCGTTCCGGATCGTCAGCTCATTTTCCATGCTTGCGATGGCTTGGGCGGCTTCGGTGGCGAGGTCTTCGCGGTCATTGCTCAGTGCATCCTCCGCGCGGCCCATCATATCCTTGATGCGGGACTTGAGGCTGTCGCGCTGTCGTTCCTCAGAGCGCTGCCGCTGGATGAGAGAGGCAAGCGTGGCCTTGGCGGCCTTCAGGCTCGTCTCCGCTTCGCGGATTTTCTGGTCGATCAGTTCAATCGCAAAAGCATCGCGCACCCGATCTTCTGAGCGCGCATTCACCCCGGCGATGAGGGTTGAGAGAGTTCTAAACATGGTGCCGTCCTTTCCATTCTTGAACGTTGTTCATGAATTAGAAATAGGAAGGTAAGCGATTCCCTGCAAGGAAAATCGTGAACAATGTTCAAAAAAACGGGATCTATTTAGCCAAGTGATTGAGAATTAACGAAATCATTTTGTCGAGATGGGGCGCTGGCACCCCGGCTGATGCCTCTTCCAGCCCCAAAAGCACGATTCCGTGGATGGATGAGAACAGCCCACGGGTCAGTAAGCTGCGCGTTTCGTCGTCATAATCGGGGTAGAGGACCGACAGCGGCGCATCGATATAGGCGAAAAGCTGGCCCATTTCCTGCAGATACCAATCGGGCGCCGTTTCACCGCGCGGGCGTTCAATGTCGAAAAGCGCGCGCCAGAGGTTGAAATGGTCGGCGGCGAACTGGTGATAGGCGTGGGACATCACCACGAGTTGTTCTGTGGCGTCCTGCGGCGCGTCGGCGAGGGATTCCGCGACGGCGGCGCCAAGCCGTTTGAAGGTGCGGGCGTTCACGGTGAGCACGAGATCATCAAGATCGCCGAAGACGTTATAGATCGCCCCCAGCGCACAGCCTGCATCCGAGGCCAGATCGCGGGCGCGCAGGTTCTTGAGCCCGTCGCCGGCAATGCGACGTTCAGCGTGCGTGATCAGGGCATCGCGCAGCGCGGCGCGGCGGGCTTCGACTTTTCCGGCCATTTGATCCTCTTTGAACTGTGTTCAATGACTAGCGGGCGGCAGCGGTTTTGGCAAACGGCGGATGCCTCCGGCGGGAGTTGTATTTGCCAAGATGAAGGGGGAGCGCGTTAACCTTAATGGATCGTTAAAGGCCCTCAACGAGAATGAGGTCGGTGTCTGAAATTTTCTCGCGGACGGCACGGGCCTCTGAATAGGCGTCGGAGTCGTAGAAGGCTTGCGCGGCTGCGAGGCTTTCGAACTCGATCACAATGGCGAGGCCCTGGGCTGCACCTTCTCGGTGATCGGGGGCGGGATTGCGCACGAGGACGCGGCCGTTATGGGCTTTGATCGCGCCCCGGAGAGTTGCTTGAATTCTTCGAATGCATCTTTGTCGGCCACGCGGATATGGGCGATGAGGTATCCTTTGGGCATATCAGGTCTCCTTCGAGTTAGGTGTCCTTCGGTGGTGCCCCGCCTTCGAAGATGTTGGGGCCGTGATAGCTGATCGGGTCTTCCTGCATTTGCAAATGCAGCCCCGTGTCGGTGTAGGGATGGGCGCGGGCGAGGTCTTCGTCGACGTCGATCCCAAGGCCGGGCGCGGTCGGGACCGGGATGTAGCCGTTCTCGACTTTGATGCTGCCCTTGATTAGCGCGTCATGGAATGGCGTTTCAATCGTTTCGGCCATCAGGATGTTGGGCAGGGTCGCGGCCAGCTGGATGTTGGCGGCCCATTCTATGGGTCCCGCATAAAGGTGTGGGGCGACCTGTGCATTATGGGCTTCGGCGAGGGTCGCGATCTTCTTGGTTTCCCAGATGCCGCCGGACCGGCCCAAGGCGGGCTGCAGGATGTTGGCGGCCCCGGCTTGCAGGAATGCGGCGAATTCTGTCTTGGTGGTCAGGCGTTCGCCGGTGGCGACGGGGATGCGGACTGCATTTGCGACTTTGGCCATTTCTTCGGGTGCGTCGGGGGGAATGGGTTCCTCGTACCAGAGCGGGCTGAAGGCTTCGATCGCTTGCCCCATGCGGATCGCGCCGCCGGTTGAGAATTGACCATGCGTGCCGAAAAGGAGGTCTGCGTTCGGGCCGACGGCGTCGCGGATGGTGCGGCAGAAGGTGACGGAGGTTTCGATATCATGCAGCGACGGCATATGGCCGCTGCGCATCGTGTACGGGCCGGCCGGGTCGAACTTGACCGCCGTGTAGCCTTTTTCGACCAGTGCCACAGCGCTTTCGGCGGCCATGTCTGGGTCGATCCAGAACTCTGGCAGCGGATGCGGCGGCAGGGGGTAGAGGTAGGTATAGGCGCGGATCCGGTCGTTGAGCCGCCCGCCGATGAGGGCGTGGACGGGGCGGTCGCGGTCTTTGCCCAGGATGTCCCAGCAGGCGATCTCAAGGCCCGACCATGCGCCCATGACGGTGAGGTCGGGGCGCTGGGTGAAGCCGGACGAGTAGACGCGGCGGAACATTTTTTCGATGTTTTCGGGGTTTTCGCCTGCCATGTGGCGCGCAAACACGTCCCTGATGACATGGGTCATCGCGTCCGGGCCGATGGTGCTGGCGTAGCATTCGCCCCAGCCGACGATCCCGGTATCGGTCGTCACTTTCACAAGGATCCAGTAGCGCCCGCCCCAGCCCGGAGCCGGGGGGGCGGTGACGATGATGTCGAGGTCTTGCAGTTTCATCGGTCGAACACGATTACGTTGCGTTTGGCAGAACCGGTTTTGGTGTCGGCCATGGCCTCGTTGATCTGATCGAGAGACCAGCGGCCCGAGATCAGTTCATCCAGTTTCAGGCGTCCCTGTTTGTAGAGGTCGACCATCCACGGGATGTCGCGTTTGATGACCACGTCGCCCATTTTTGAGCCGACCATGCCCTGACCTGCGGCGGCGAAATTGGCGGCCTCGTAGGTGCTTTCGTCGCCAGAGCCGGGCATGCCGACCATGACAACGTTGCCGCCTTTGGCGAGATACCGGGGGGCTTGATCGTAGACGGGGGCGACGCCCACGGTGACGAGGACGGCATCTGCGCCGCGGCCCATCGCCTCTTTCGCGGCGCGCCATGGGGCCTCCTCCGAGGCAAGCACCGTGTCGGTCGCTCCGAATTCGCGCGCCACGTCAAGCTTGCTGGGCTCCATATCGACGGCGACGATCCGGCGGGCGCCCGCGATGGCCGCCCCCTGGATCGCGTTAAGGCCCACGCCGCCTGCGCCGATCACCACGACGTCCTGACCGGGGCGGACACGCGCCGCGTTCACGACCGCGCCGATGCCGGTGATGACACCGCAGGCCAGAAGCGACGCGGCCTCCATCCCGATCCCATCCGGAAGCACCACGATTTGGCTGCTATCCACCACGACCTTTTCGGCAAACCCGCCGCAGGCCATGGCCTGATGCAGTTTGCCGCCGTCGACGGTCGTGATCGGCCCCTTGTCACCGTCATAGGGGGTTTCGCAATTTGTGGGCCGGGCGGTCGCGCAGCTGGGGCAGGTGCCGCAGGCGCGGATCAGGGTCACGACGACCTTGTCGCCCACAGCCACGCCTTTGGCGTTGGGGCCAATGGCGGTGACCTCTCCGGCGGCTTCATGTCCATAGACGGCAGGCAGCGAGCCGCCCCAGATGCCGTCGGCATAAGAGATGTCGGAATGGCAGATCGCGCAGGCGGCGAGGGTGACTTCGACCTCTTCGGCCTTTGGGGCACGGAGTTCGATCTCTTCGATCTGGAAGGGTTCGCCAAAGGCGTGACAGACGGCGGCTTTGATGCGGGGCATGGGCGGGCTCTTGCGTGGTGTTTGCGGGCGAGGGTGGCCGCCTGGCCCGATCCTCGCAAGTGCTATTTGCGCCCCGGATGGAACGAAATCGACAAACTGGCGTTCTTTCAGGACTTTAAGTGAAGGAGCAGGGTCATGGACCTCAACCTCGATCCAATCTCGATCCTCATGCAGCAATTGCGCGAGATTGCGCGCGGCGCGATCGAAGTCGCCCCACAGATTGCAGTGGCGATCGTGGTTCTACTTCTGGCATGGGTCGTGAAGTCCATTGCGAGCTACGTGTTGCGCAAGGGGCTTGACCGGACAAACCTGCGGCCCAGCCTGAAAGAGCTGTTTCAGCTGCTGCTGTCGATCCTGATCTGGACTTTGGGCCTGATGGTCGCGGCAGTGATCGTGTTCCCCGGCCTCACGCCGGGCAGCATTCTGGCGGGGCTCGGCATCGGGTCGGTGGCGATCGGCTTTGCCTTCAAAGATGTGTTCGAGAATTTCCTGGCCGGTATCATCATTCTGTTCCGCCGTGAGATGCGGATCGGGGATCACATCGAATGTGGAGATGTCGAAGGCGTGGTTGAGCGGATCGCGATCCGCGAGAGCCTGATCCGCCAAACCGATGGGCAGCTGGTGATCGTACCGAATTCCGTGCTTTTCAAGAACCCGCTGTGGGTGCGGACAGATCAGGACAAGCGCCGGGTCACGGTGATGTGCGGCGTGGCGTATGATGAAGATGTGGATGAGGCGCGGTCAGTGATCCGGGACGCCGTCGAAGGATGCGGTTCGGTCGATCAATCAGAAAAGCCGGTGCAAATCTTCGCGCAGGCCTTCGGAGCGTCGTCGATTGATTTTGAGGTGACGTGGTGGACCGGATCAGAGCCTGTCGATATCCGCACGTCCCGCGACGAGGTCGTCGCCGCTGTGAAGTCGGCGCTCGATAAGGCCGGAATTGAGATCCCATTCCCCTACCGTACGCTGACATTCAAGGAACCGTTGCCGGTGCGCCAATTGACGGATGAGAGCTAGGCCGCCGAAACGGTGCGTGGGCGGGCGAGGAAAACCGCCATACATACGATCATGAGCACAGCAGAAAGCGCGAAGGCGGCCCCCGGGAAGTAGGGGCCGTTTTCTGTTGTGAAGGCCCAGAAGATCTGCGTCATCACCAGTGGGCTAAAGATCATTGCCATGGATTTCGCCGATGCGATCACGCCTTGTAGCTCGCCCTGTTGGTCATCGCTGGCACGCCGCGACATCAGACCCTGCAGCGCGGGCGTGACCACGGCACCGAGCGAGGTGATCGGGGTGAAGGCGAGGGCGACCCAGCCGTTCGTCAGCAGGGTTAGGGCGATGAAGGCGATGAAGTTGAAGCTGATCCCGTAGATGATCGTGCCGCGCTCTCCGAACCGGCGCAGCACGGGGCGGATCAGCGCGCCTTGCACGATGGCCATGCCGATCCCGAACATCGCCAATGACGCGCCGACCATGCCCGGGGACCAGCCGAAGGCCTCTTTGGTGAAGTAGGCCCATGTGGCGGGATAAACGATGAAGGCGAATTCATACAAGAATACGAGCGCGATCAGCGGGCGCAGGCCGTCGAGCTGGCCAATGGCCTTGAACGCACCAAACGGATTGGCGCGGCGCCATTCGAAGGTGCGGCGGGTGCGGTCGGTGACGGTCTCGGGCAGCACGTAGTAACCGAAGGCGAGGTTGAGGAACCCGAGGGCGGCTGCGGCATAGAAGGGGGCACGCGTGCCAAGCTCCCCCAAGAGCCCGCCGATGACGGGGCCGAGGACGAAGCCAATCCCGAAGGCCGCGCCGATCAGACCGAAATTTGCCGATTTCTCTTCCGGTTTTGAAATGTCGGCGATGAAGGCGGCGGCGGCGGATTGGGTGGCAGCCGTGATCCCGCCAATCACACGGGTCACGAACAGCAGCCAGATGGACCCCGCGACGGCCATCACCAGATAGTCGATCGACATGATCAGAAGTGACAGAAGGATCACAGGGCGGCGGCCATAGCGGTCTGACAGGGACCCAAGCGTCGGGCTGAAGAGGAACTGCATCACTGCGAAGGTGGTCGCCAGAATTCCGCCCCAGACGGCCGCCGTGCCAATGGTGCCGCCATTCACCTCAGCGATGAGGTCCGGCATCACAGGCAGGATGAGCCCGATGCCCATTGCGTCGAGCGTCAGGGTGACGAGGATGAAACTGATGGCGCGGCGGCGTTGGCGTTGGTCCATGGGAGGTGCCATAAACTGAACGGACCGGTTCGGAAAGTGCGGATTAGCATCGCAAATCTTTTGAGCCAATTGCGTGCGTGCGGACCGCTCTGCCGCGTGGTCGCAGCATTTCTCAGACTAGATCCGTGGTGCAATGCCGGGGCGGGGGTGCCTCTGCGACACTTAGGACAGTCGTCACACTTGGATGGTTCGCGTGTTTGCGGGGTGGGTCCCCTCAGGCCTTGGTCGTCGCGCGAAGCAGTGTCAGGTCGCAGGCCGTGGCATAACCCATCGCCCGCTTGATCCCCGGTAACAGCGCAGCACCGTTCATCGCGTAGCTGAGTTCGATCAGGCCCTCATGTCCGTAGGTTTCGATGATCCGGGTGCGGGCCTCTGAGGCATCGACGCGATGCGCGGTGACAGCGTCAGCCAGCACCGCAACGGCGGCGATATCGGCGGGCAAGTCATCATAGCGCGCCGCCAGAACGGCATCGATTTGATCTGAGGTGAGCCCGGCCCCGCGCGCGAGATTGATTTCCGCCTCAACGCAGGTGCCGCAATCTGCGGCCAGCGCGCCACGCAGGCGGGCGGTGTGGTAGGCCAGTGGCGGGACCTTGGTGTTGGGGTCCAGAAATCCGAAAATCTTGTTGTAGCGCAGCAAGAGACGAATGTCGGTGGCGGCAATCTTTCGGGTGTAGTCGAGCGTGACGCCAAGCCGCCGTTCCGCGCGGGCAATCAGGGTCATGGCAATGTGGGTGAGCATGGGCAGCGGTCCTTCTTTTTACTCAGGTCAGACGTGGCCAATTCTGGCGAGGAATGCCCTGACATGTGCGGCCACATCCGCCGCATGGGTCAGCGGGGCGAGGTGGCCCGCTCCGCGGATCAGGTGAAAGTCTGAGCCAGGGACCAATTCGGTGGTTTCGCGCACCAGATCGGGCGGAGTGGAGCCGTCGAGGTTGCCGCAAAGGCCCAGTGTCGGCAGGCGGAGACCAGAGGTCGGCGTGTAGAAATCGGTGCCCGCGATGGCCTCACAGGTGGCGGCGTAGCCCTCCGGGTTCGTGGCCCGGAGTTGGGCGTCGATGGCCGCATCGTGCGGTCCCAGCGGCGTCCAGCGGGTGAGGATCTCTGGGGCCAGCGCCCTCATCCCGCGCGTCCGCACGGTCTTCGCGCGGGTGTGCCACGGTTCCGGCTGGCCGAACTTGGCCGCCGTGCCAGAGAGGATCAGCCCCCGCACCAGATCAAGCCGTTTGACCGCCAGCCCTTGGGCGATCATGCCGCCGAGCGACAGGCCGATGACGACGGCCTCAGCCATCATGTGGGTCTCCATGCAGCGTTCCACATCGCCGATGAGCTTGCCCATCGCATAAGGGCCCTCCGGGGCCGGACTTCGCCCGTGTCCGCGCAGATCGGGGCGGAGGATGCGGTGGTTGGGGAAGTGCATGACCAGCTCGTCAAACACCGACCCATCCAGCCCCAACGCGTGCAGCAGCACGACCGGAGGCCCGGTTTCCGGGCCATCCATCCGCGCTGCGAGGTCAAGGCCCTTTGCGTTTACATTGCCTCGCAATCCGCTGCCTCCCGCTGCGCGGAAACGCGGTTTGCGATCCGTATTTCATGGAGAAAACGCAAAGTGATCAATCATCCTCACCGATGCGCATATGGGCGATGATCTGGCCGTGGTCGGAGGCGAGTTTGTTATAGGGCGCTTCGGGATGGGAGCCGTCGGTCAGGTGGTCGTTGAGGACGGAGAAATACTCCATCTCACCAATGCGCTTTTTGTAATCGGGGTGGAAGTGGCGGGACATGTAGATCTGGTCGATGCTTTCGAAGACGCCGCCAAAGGCCGAGGTGTAGACCATGTCGCGATTGCTGCGCCGCACGAACAGCTTTTCAGCGGAATGGAGCCGCACCCGTTCCACCTGTTCGGTGATCGATTTGCTTTCCTCGTCCGAATAGCGGTCCTGCGGGTGCTTGGCGTCGTGGCGCAGCATCCAGGAGTAGTTTTTGAAGGGGACTTCGCCGGAGATGATCTCGGAGGAGACCGCATGCTCGCCGTCGTTGAAATCGCCCAGCACCATGACGGGGCGGCCCTTGTTGAGCTCGGCGAGGATTTCGCGGCGCAGCACCCAAGCCTCAGCCATCCGGCGCAGGCCCGCACGGAGCGAGCCCAAGGCGCGGTCGGCGGGGGCGTATTTGGTGAGCACGTTGGCGGGGGCCACGTCGGCGCCTTGCGGGATCAGGTGTTCGCCGAGCTTCGATTTGAGGTGACAGTTAAAGACTGTGATCGTCTCGCCCCCAACGGGGATGCGGGCCTTGAGGATGGGGCGGGACAGACGGCGGATGCGGAAGAACCCAGCGCCGTCGTCGGACCCTTCGGCGGTGCCGCGCAGCCGGGCGAAGTCGATGTCGAGCGGTTCGGGGAGGTCTTGCAGGACCTCTGGATCGCCCGCGAAGCCCAGACGGGACAGGATGGCGAGGCCGGGGCGGCGCTGGCCGGGTTCGCCATCAGCCGAATTCGGGGCGAAAGCCAGTTCGGCATCTGTGTAGGGGCGGTAGGCCAGTTTGCGGAAAATGGCCTTGCGGTGGTAGCGCTTGGAGGCGTCGGGGATCGTGGCCTCGTTGGCTGCAATACCGCGGTCGTCGGCTTCCTTGATGACGTTGCGCAAGGCGTCTTCTTCGAAGACTTCCTGAAAGCCGATGATGTCGGCATCCATCGTCAAAAGCTGGTCGGCCATCCAGTCCTGCTTCCAGGCGTATTCTTCCGGCGTGTATTGCTGGAATTTGTAGTATTCCTGATCCGGCCCGATGAGGTTTTTGACGTTGAAGCTGGCGATGGTGAAACGGGTCATGGGTCTGGCCTTGTTGAGGGGGCGGGACGCTCCGCGGGGCATATTTTCCGAACCAAAGAAGCCACAGGTCAGGGCGTCGTGTCGAGGGCGCGTTTGAACATCGGCGCGTCGACATTGCCGCCTGAGAGGGTGACGATGACGGCGTCGCCTTCGATGTCGGCTGCGCGGAAGAGGGCCGCGGCGAGGGCGGCGGCACCTCCGGGCTCAAGCACCAGCTTGAGGCGCATGAAAGCGTGAGCCATGGTTTGCAACGCTTCGTCTTCGGTGATCGTGAGGCCGGGACCGCAGAGCCGTTTCAAGATCGGGAAGGTGAGGTTGCCGGGCTGGGGCGTGATGATGGCGTCGCAGATATTGCCGGAGGTGCGATTGTTCCGTTCGATCCCACCAGAGCGGAGCGAGCGGGCGACATCATCAAAGCCCTCCGGTTCCACCGGGCGGGGGCGCAGGGTGGGGGCGTCGGCCTCAAGCGCCAGTGCGATCCCGGAGGTGAGGCCGCCGCCGCCACAGCAGATGAGGACATCGGCGTCGGTGATTCCCAGCGCGTTGGCGTCTTCGGCAATTTCGAGGCCTGTGGTGCCCTGACCGGCGATCACCATCGGCTCATCGAAGGGTTTGACGAGGGTGAGGTCGCGCTCGTCTGACAGGCGGGCGCCGATCTCATCCCGGTCTTCGGTGTCGCGGTCGTAGAGGACGACCTCAGCACCCAGCGCGCGGGTATTCTCAATCTTCAGGGCGGGTGCATCGGCGGGCATAATGATGACGGCTGAGGTGTCGTGCATCTTGGCGGCGAGCGCCACGCCTTGGGCGTGGTTGCCCGAGGAGAAGGCGATCACGCCTTTGGCGCGGGTCGCCGGGTCCATTGCGGCCAGCGTGTTGAAGGCCCCGCGGAACTTGAAGGATCCGGTGTGCTGCAGGCATTCGGGTTTGACGTAAACCCGCCTGCCCGCGATTTCATCAAGGAAGGGCGAGGAGAGGAGTGGGGTGCGGCGCGCGTGCCCCTTGACCCGCGCGGCAGCGGCGCGGATCATGTCGATATTGCAGGCTTCTTGGGCAGCGTCTTTCATAGGTCGCGGATCCAGTCTGTGAGGACCGAGAGGGCCTCTGGTTCATCCAGAAACGGCACGTGGCCGCGCCCGGTCACTTGCGCCGCGTGGGCGTCGGGGCGGCGGTTGCGCATCTTCTCATAGGTGGTCTTTAAGAGCAGGTCAGAGGCATCGCCGCGCAGGATCGCCAGTGGCAGTCCAGAAAGGGCGTCGTAGAGAGGCCAAAGATCAGGCGTCGGCTGAGCGCCCGCCTCTAGCACCGCGTCGCGGAGTTTGGGGTCGTAGTTGATGATGAGACCGTCCGGGGTGGCGTCATAATGTGCGCGGACTTCAGCGAGCCAGCGGGCGTGGGGGACGCCTTTGAAATGAGACCAGGCTTTGGCGCGGAATTGGGCTGCCTCTTCGTGGGTCTTTTGGGGCGGGTTGCGGCCAATGTAGTCCTTGATGACGCTGAGGCCTGCGGGGTCGATTTCGGGGCCGATGTCGTTGAGAGCGACGCCCAGAAGGCGGTCCTTGGCCGTGATCGCAAGCATCATCGCGATAAGGCCGCCGCGCGAGGTGCCGAGGATCGCCGCCTTCTCCAACCCCAGATGATCCAGCAGGGTCACCACGTCCAGTGCTTCTTGCGGGATGGTGTAGCTGGCGGGGTCGGCCCAGTCAGACGCCCCGCGCCCCCGGTAGTCGAGCCGGATGAGGCGGACGCCCAAGGCCAGCAGATGCGGGGCCACGTGATCGAAATCGCGGCCATTGCGGGTGAGGCCTGCAAGACAGAGCACCGGAAGGCCGGTCCCTTCGTCCGAAAAATGCAGATTGGTGCCGTCGGAGGCTGTGACGTGGGGCATCAGACCAGATCGGGCACCGTTTTGAGGGAGGTCAGCGTGCGGTGTGCGCTCGCCCAAAGTCGGTCCTGCGGGGCATCGGCGCGGTTCACCCAGATGGTGGCGAAGCCGTAGCCTGCCGCCCCGGCGGCGTCCCAGCCGTTTGAAGAGGCGAAGAGAACTTCCGATTGCGGCACGTCGAAACGGTCCCAGACGAGGTCATAGACAGAGGCGTGGGGTTTAAAGATGCCTGCATCCTCAACGCTCAGCACATCGTCGAGGTATTCGCCTATGCCCGCACTGCGCACCGCCGGGACCAGCATGTCCGGCGAGCCGTTGGACAGGATCGCAACGTTCAGACCCTTGTCTTTCAGCGCTTTGAGGCAGGCAATGGCGTCGGGGAAGGCGGGGCATTCCTTGTAGACTGCGAGCAGTTTGGCGCGCAGGGCGTTGTCCCGCAGGCCGTTGTTTTCCATCGCCCAGTCGAGCGCATCCTGGGTCACCTGCCAGAACGGAATGTGACGGCCGCCGATCGCGCGCAGCCATGTGTATTCAAGCTGTTTGGCCCGCCAATCCTTTGAAAGGGTCGCCCAGACGGCGGCAAGTTGGGCCTGGCCGGGCTGCTTGGCGACTTCACGTGCGGCGGCGTCCACGTCGAAAAGCGTGCCGTAGGCGTCGAAGATGCAGGTGGTGATGGTCATGGCTTGGCCTTTCGTTCCCGATGCTTAGCTTTGCATGGGGCCGGAGCGTTGGAAAGGGTCAAAGCCGGTAGCTGAGCGCCGTGCGGATGAAATCGGTGAGGGCGGGGTGGTCGGCTTGCATGTTCGACGGCAGGTGTAGCGCACGGGTGCCGTCGAGTTTGATTTCGGGCGGAAGGTGGGCGGCGAGGCGCGGGATGACGGGCGATTGACAGTGCACAAAGATCGCGGCCTGTCCGTCTTTTGTCACGCCCAGCCGGATCGGCGTGCCGGCTTTGCGTCCTGCGGTGGTCAGAGACGGCTGTCCCCATTTCAGCGTTTCTATGACGTGGCCCAGCCGGGGATCCTCTGAGGCGATGGAATGGATTCGGGCGCGAAGGTCCAGAAGCAGGGGGCGCAGTTCATCGGGCATCGCGTCAAAGGCGGACGTGATGGCATTGGCGGGAGAGATCGGCGCGGGCATGGCGGAAGCCTGCACCGGAGCGTGCGTTGACACAAGGCGGGTGGCGAGGCGCGTTCAGGGCTGTTAGGCGAAGGTCAGACACAAAGGGAAAACCAGATGACCATGATCAAGGACGGCGACACCGTTTTCATTCATTACACCGGGACGCTGACAGACGGGACGGAGTTCGACAGCTCAAAAGGGCGCGATCCGCTGGAGTTCACGGTGGGCTCCGGCATGGTCATTGCGGGGCTCGACCGGGCGATGGCGGGGATGGCACTGGGCGAGAAAAAGCGGGTGGAGGTGGCGTGCGCGGATGGCTACGGCCCGATTAATCCCGACAACCGCCTCGCCGTGCCGCGTGATCAGCTGCCAGAGGATATTCCGGTTGAGGTGGGGCTGATGCTGCAGATGCAGGGCCCGGAGGGACAGGCCGTGCCGGTGACAGTTGTTGAAGTGAGCGAGACCGAAGTCACACTTGACGCCAACCACATGCTGGCGGGCAAAGACCTCATCTTTGATATTGAGGTCGTGTCGATCAAGGCTGACTAAACGGTGCCGGGGCGACCCTTCGCTTTCGCGAGGGCCCGCCCCGGTCGACGTCACAGGCCGAGATCGTCCGCGATCAGGTCGATGACGGCGCCGTGCAGCGCGGCCCGATCAGCGCCAGCGGGGTCGGTGCAGACCGGATCGTCGTTTTCATATTCGAGGATAGCGGCCCCTTCGGGCTTGCACAGCGGCAGGAACATGAAATGCGAGGCGGGCGCGAAGCGATTGATCGCCGCGTCGGGCAGCAAGGCTGCGAAGCCACTTTCGTCAAAGTCAGTGGCCAGCAGCCGGTCAGGACCGTCGCCCAAGGCGATGAGCCTGACATGATCCACCAAAGACGCCACATTGCTCGCGTCCATGCCCCAGATCAGGGCCGGATCGACTGCCGTCACGTGAGTGACGCGCGGATCGGCGTAGGAGCCGTTCCATTGATCGGGGTCCATGTCTGCCAAAGTCACATTCGCCTCCATCAGGTCCGTGCAATGGGTCGAAGCTTGCTGCGCATCAGCGCAATGAGCGACGTAGCCGGCATGATCCCCCAGCACCCCGCCCACGGACAGAGCGGTCCAACCGCCGTAGCTGAAGCCAGCGACCATGATCCGGTCAGGATCAATATGGCCCGCGAAGTCTGCGTCGTTGAGGGCGGCGTCGATGGTCGCCTGAATGTCTTGCGCCCGGGTCCAGTGATCCATGCCGGCTTGGATGTCGAAATCGCCCCAGCTGGAGTTGGGATGGGAAATGGCGATGACGATGGCCCCGCGGGAGGCGACTTCGCTGGCGAGCCATGACATGGAGCGGTGATGTCCGCCGAGGCCGTGGCTCAGCACCACGAGCGGGTAGGCCTCTCCGTCGGCCGGGGCTTCAAACGTGGCATCGCGGGATGCTTCGACCCCGAAGAAAACCGGGTTCTCGGAGACGATCCGGTCGCGTCCATCGCTGAGCGACGGATACCAGGCCATGCCCTCGACGATGCCGTCATTGTGGTCCGCATGGTGTGGGGCTGTGACGACAAAGCTGCGCAGGCCGGGCGCGTCTGACGTGTTGATCCGGGGTTCGCTGAAGGTGGCAGCGGCGACGGCGGCACCGATGGCCGTGGCGCCAGCGAGACCGGCGAGGGTGAGGGTGAAAGTGCGGGTCATGATGTCTCTCCTTTGAGGGCACGATGTGCGTTGCGATGGCCCTGACTTGCCCGCTGCGGACACTTTTCTGCGACCTGAAACCGGTTTGAGGTCGCGCAGAACCGGTTTGAGGACCTAAAAGTGCCTCAGAAAGGACGCCCCCGATGCCGACACTGCCTGTTCCGATCTTTTCCTCCCTCGTTCTGGGCTTTCTGCTCGTGCGGATCGTGCTGGTAGACCGCCGGCATGGCGCATTGGCGGCTTTGTTGGCGCTGTGTGCGGTGCAAGGTGTGGTGATCGCCTTGGTGCAGCATTACGGGGTGAGCGGAATGCGTCCGGCGCAGGCCATCCTTGCCGCCTGTATCCCGCCGATGGCCTGGGTGGCGTTTCAGGCAACCGCTGTTCGCGGGTTGAAGGGGCGGGATGCGGCCCATCTGCTGGCCCCGGGATCCGCTCTGCTGGGATTCCTTGTCTGGCCGAGCGGGCTCGATGTTTTGATACCGGCGCTCTTTGTCTTCTATGGCGGGGCGATCCTTTGGGTGTCGACCCGGGGGCCGGATGCCTTGCCGCGCCTGCGCCTCGGGGAGGGGGCCCTACCTGGTCTGATTTGGACGATTATCGGGGCATCGTTGATCGGCTCGGCGCTGTCGGATGTCCTGATCATCGCGGTGATGGCGTTCGGGGCCGATGAATGGCGGCCCTGGATCATCAGCATCTATTCAAGCGCCATGCTGCTTTTGGTCGGCGGGTTGAGCCTGTCGGGGGCCTTGAATGTCAGCGCCAGTGAGCCGGAGGAGGCCGATCCGAACCCTCCGCAGGCGACAGAACAGGACGCCGCCATCGTCGCGCGATTGGACGCGCTGATGCGGCAAGAGCGGCTCTACCTCGATCCAGACCTGACGCTCACGCGGTTGGCGCGGCGACTTGTGTTGCCGGTCAAACAGGTGTCAGCGGCGGTCAACAAGGTGACGGGGGAGAACGTGTCGCGCTACATCAACGCGGCCCGGATTGCTGCGGCGCAAGAGGCGCTGGGCGCGGGGGAAAGCGTGACGCAGGCGATGCTCGCTTCTGGCTTCAGCACCAAGTCCAACTTCAACCGTGAGTTTTTGCGGATCACCGGGGCCGCGCCCCGTGACTGGCGTGCCGCGCAGGCAGGGCGTTAGATCAAACGAACCGCAGGATCGTCCCAAGCCCGCCCCAGAAAAGGGCTGCGGCAGTGAACAGCCACGCAAACAGGCACAATGTCGCCCGCTGTTTCGACATCCGCCGATAGGGCGCGCGGCCATCGCTGCCGCCTGTGCTGACCAGATGTTGCACCCCCATGACCACGATGAAGATCAGGAAGATGGATTGGTTGAGCAGGGCCAGAACACCGATCAACGCGGTAGAGATTGCAAAGACGAAGAATGGCAGGCGTTCATGATATGTTGAGAGGATTGATGCCGTGAGTTTGCCGCCATCGAGCGGCCAGATGGGCAACAGATTGAAAAAGTTCAGCGCGCCACAAACGCTCGCAAACGTCAGCAGGGCAATGGACCATTCGGGGTTGATTGTACGGGTGACGGCCTCAATCCCGTAGGCCAACATCATCGGGGCGATGCAGATCGCGGGCCCCATCAGTGAGATGAAGACGTCCTCGTCATGACCTTCGACTGGGCGGTTTGATATCGCGTAACCGCCCAACAAGGGCACCAGACGGAAGCTCGCATCTTGATGGCCGGCAATGCGGAAGGCGGCGACATGGCCGAATTCGTGGATGACGATGATCAGAATGAGCGACAGTCCGAAGGTCGGCCCAAAAAACCAGACCGCCGCCGCGACGGCCAGCGCAGAAAGTCCCAGCCCTTGTGGGTCAAGCCCAATTATCGTCGTGCGATAAGGCGAGGTCCAGCCGCCACGCAGGATCAGGTAGGTTGCAAAGCAAGTCGCGAGCCCGAACAGAAGCTCGACCGTTGGGCTGATGATCATCCGCCCATATTCTCTAACGCTGGCATCGACATCACGTGGTAGCCGCTGTCGACGTGGATCACCTCACCGCTGGTGCAGGCTCCTGCGTCGGACACAAGGTAGACGGCAGTGCCGCCCACGGCCTCAAGCGAGGCATTGCGGCGCAGGGGCGCGTTCTCTTCCGTATGGCGGAACGTGCGGCGGGCGCCAGCGATGGCCGCCCCGGCCAACGTTTTCATCGGTCCGGGAGAGATCGCGTGACGCCGAATTACAACGTCATGGGCATCGCCAAGGCCGCGCTTGAAAGCGCCACGCGCTATCTGGCGGCTGA
>JBCBCS010000017.1:0-29113 GCA_038530475.1 Pseudomonadota bacterium | reverse complement strand
TATTCGCGCTGGGTGCGCTCCATCTGGGACTTCACGCGCGTCTTGATCTTTTTCTCAACCTGCAGGACGGACATTTCCCCCTGCATCAGGCCAAAGACCTTCTCAAGCCGCTCTGACACGCTGAGCGTTTCCAGAAGTTCCTGCTTCTGGTTCACTTCAATCCCAAGGTGTCCTGCCACGAGGTCAGCAAGCTTCGCAGGTTCTTCCGCCTCAGAGACAGCGCCGAGTGCCTCTTCGGGAATGTTCTTTTTAACCTTGGCGTACCGCTCAAACTCCTTCGCGACCGAACGGGTCAGCGCCTCAACAGAGGTCATGTCGCCCGGCATCTCGGTCAGATACTCAGCGGAGGCTTCAAAGAAACTATCATTCTCGATGAAATTGGTGATCCGCACGCGAGCCTTGCCCTCGACCAGCACCTTCACAGTGCCATCGGGCAGCTTGAGCAGTTGCAGCACATTGGCCAGAACGCCGGCCTTGTAGATGCCATCGGTGTCGGGGTCATCGATGCCCGGGTCGATCTGGCTCGACAACAGGATTTGCTTGTCGTCCTGCATCACTTCCTCAAGCGCACGGACAGACTTTTCCCGGCCCACGAACAGCGGCACGATCATGTGTGGAAACACCACGATGTCGCGCAGCGGCAGGACAGGATAGGAGGAACTCAACGGTTCTTGCATGCTCTTTTCCTTTTTTGGCAAGACAGCCCGTCCCTCAAAGAGGCAACGACACTGTCCCCGGTCATGGAGTTAACAGATGGGGGTCTTGTGCCCGCTTTCAACCAGATGACCGACGGCGTTGTACCAGAGTGCCTCCCAGATGCTGCGATCGCAAGGTGACAAAACGGCAATTCTGGGGACAACTCCGATAATCTTAGAAAGTTCAGGCTGTGGTCACATCCCTGCCCTCTTTTCTGCGTCTCTTGACCTGCGACGGAGGTGCGGATGATCCGGTTTTTGAAACGGCGACTTTATAGAGACCGCCGCAGGCTGAGCCTGACGGGCGTTGGTCTGATCGCGATCCTCGTGGGCTATCTTCAATCGGCCAACCCGGATGATCCGCTGCTTTTGTCGATCGTCGCGTCGGTCTTGACCACCCTGATCGTGTTGAGCGGGCTTCTTCTTGTGACGCTGATTGTCCCGTCGCTGAGGTTCCTGATTGAAATCCTGACCATCGCCCCTGTCGCCTTTTTCGCACTGGTATGGGTGATGGGCGATCTCTACGCCGATTTGCCGGACGGAACGAAGACCTTGTTCTCCATCGCCATATTTTTTGGCATTCAACTGCTCTACACCGGCAAGCAATTCGATGGGCTGATGATGCGGGACGAAGTAACAACCACGTCCCGCGCACGGTCCCCCCTGCCCCCGGAGGACGTTTGGGATGGCCTCTTTGCGCCACCTGAACGGGCCGAGGATCATGTCGATGCGGACAAAATTCTGCGCTTTGAGCGGGTCAGCCGCGCGCCTGATATCGTCCGCGTCGTGGAACAGGTCGATGAGGTCACTCGGTCTGAGGAATTGCAGGAAAGTCTTGTCCGCGATCGTCCCTACGACATCCGCTTCCGCTATTGGGTGCCGGACGTGGATCCCGACACCCCGTTTTCGTCGGGCGAAGTTCGCGCGACCCTGACCCGCACGCGCCGCGGCGGGACCAAGATCGTGCAAGAGCAACGGATAAACCGCTATTCCGACCGCGCGATCCTCATGACCTGGATGGACGATCATTTCGGCCGCGTTCTGGATCAGAAGTTGGCAATATTGGAAAAACGGACCAAGACAGCCCGTCGACACGCCGGGGACGGACAACAGATGGCAAAGGCGCCAATCACCTAACGTGTCATCGTAATGGATCGATAGCCGACCAGCCCCGAGACGACGAAAGTCATTGATCCATACATGAAGTCCGGGCTCGCCACGATCAGGTTGGCGGACCAGAACCCGCCATCGACGCTGATCGTCGGCAAGGTGGTATCATCGCATTCCGTGCCAAGTGTGGTCAGCACATCCTCAAGCGGCACGGCCTCAAGCCCCTCCGGCATTTCGAATGCATCGTAGTAAAACGTGACAGGAAACTCGCTGTCGGTCTCGCCCGACCAATCGAGCACGGAAAGGTCTTCGCCACTCATCCTGAAGTCCGCATTGCCGCCTGCCTCCGGTCCGAAAGTCGTGTAAAAACCGCCCGGCCCAGTGGCAAATCCGGGCCCGTTCGACACGCTCCAATTGCCAACGAGGTGGGGATACAGGCTCTCAGCCAGATTGGTCTGATCGTAAGTGCATACATCGAACGCATCATTTTCGGCGACGGCGGCGGTCGACAGTGTGGCGCAAAATACCGCCATACAGATCAATGTTTTCATTCTAAAATCTCCTAAAGGTTGTGCGACAAGTCTGCCGCAGCCCCCCCTTCAGGCCAAGTCGGGATATCCCTAAAGCGGATCAATGTCCCCTTGCGCGCGGACGCCGTGAAAATCCGCCTCCCACGCCGAGAAGGTCCCTCCCGCAATCGCGTCGCGCATGCCCTGCATGATATCCTGGAAATAGTGCAGGTTGTGCCACGTCAGCAGCATGCCAGAGATCATCTCCTGAGAACGGAAGACATGGTGCAAATAGGCCCGCGAATAGTTGCGGCAGGCCGGGCAGCGGCAGCCTTCATCCAGAGGACGCGGATCGTCAGCGTGGCGGGCGTTCTTGATGTTGACGACACCGCGGCGCGTAAACGCCTGCCCCGTACGGCCAGAGCGCGACGGCAGCACGCAATCCATCATGTCGATGCCGCGTTTGACGGCGCCCACGATGTCATCCGGTTTACCCACGCCCATCAGATAGCGCGGCTTATCGACGGGCAACTGCGCGGGCGCGTAATCAAGACATCCGAACATCGCCTCCTGCCCCTCGCCCACGGCCAGACCACCGACCGCATATCCATCAAACCCGATGGAGGTCAGCGCTTCAGCACTCTCCGCCCTCAGATCCTCTTCCAGCCCGCCTTGCTGAATTCCGAAGAGTGCGTGGCCCGGTCGATCGCCGAACGCATCGCGCGACCGCTGCGCCCACCGCATCGACAGGCGCATGCTATCGGCGATGCGGTCTTTTTCAGCAGGCAGCGCCGGGCATTCATCGAAACACATCACGATGTCGGAGCCCAGAAGCCGTTGAATTTCCATCGAGCTTTCAGGGCTTAGAAAGTGTTTGGAGCCGTCAATGTGGCTCTTGAACGTCACCCCGTCCTCGGTCAGCTTGCGCAACCCCGCCAGCGACATGACTTGGAAGCCCCCCGAATCCGTGAGGATCGGGCGTTCCCAATTCATAAACTTGTGCAGCCCGCCCAACCGATCAATCCGCTCCGCCGTGGGGCGCAACATCAGATGGTATGTGTTGCCGAGCAGGATATCCGCCCCGGTTTCCCGCACGCTTTCGGGCATCATCGCCTTCACGGTCGCCGCTGTGCCAACAGGCATGAAGGCAGGCGTCCGCACCTCTCCGCGCGGGGTGGTGATCACACCGGTCCGGGCATTGCCATCCGTCGCGTTCAGTTGGAATGAGAATGGCGTTGTCATCGCGGCAACCTTTTCGGGAACTCTCTTGTCGACGCCGCGTTTGTCCGATTAACGGGAAAAACGCAATTAGGGGGCATCCATGACCGACGACGCAACAATCCGCCTGGGCTGGGAAGAATGGCTGGGGCTGCCCGATCTTGGTCTGCCGACGATCAAGGCCAAGGTCGACACCGGCGCGCGCACGTCAGCCCTGCATGCCTTCGATATTGAAACGTTTGGCCCCGCCACCAAGCCCAAGGTTCGGTTCGCGGTGCATCCGGTTCCCGGGCGTGATGATTTGACGATCCCCTGCTCTGCCCTTGTTGTCGACCGACGCGAGGTCACATCGTCTAACGGCGAGACTGAATTGCGCTATGTGATTGAGACCATGCTCGACGCAGGCGACGGCCAATCATGGCCCATCGAAGTGACCCTGACCGATCGAGGCGGCATGGCATCCCGTATGCTGCTTGGCCGCCAGGCGCTGCGCGACGATGTGATCGTCCAGCCTGCCGACCGGTTTCTGCGTCCTGAACGCAGCTACGACGTCTACTCTGCCAAAAAGATCAAAGCCACGACCCCGAAACGCGCACTGCGTGTGGCTGTCCTCAGCCGTGAGCCCAACAATTATTCGACCAAACGCATCGTCCATGCGGGTGAAGAACGCGGTCACGTGGTCGAGGTCATTGACACCACCCGCTGCTACATGGCGATCAACGCGCTAGCCCCCGAAATCCACTGCGACGGCAAACGTCTGCCCCGCTACGACGCGGTCATTCCCCGCATCGGCGCGTCGGTGACGTCCTACGGTACCGCCGTTCTACGTCAATTCGAAACGTTGGGCACGTTTTGTGTCAATGGGAGCGACGGGATCACCGCTAGCCGCGATAAGCTGCACGCGCACCAAGTGCTCGCCGCGCAGAAAATCGGTATGCCAACGACAGCCTTTGCCGCCTCGCCCAAAGACACCAGTAACCTGATTGGCCTTGTCGGCACCGCCCCGCTGATCGTGAAATTGCTGGAATCGACCCAAGGCAAAGGCGTGGTACTGGCTGAGACCAAAAAAGCCGCCGAATCCGTCATTGATGCGTTCCGTGGCCTCAAAGCCAATTTCCTTGTCCAGGACTTCGTCAAGGAAGCCGCGGGCGAAGATATCCGTTGCTTTGTCGTGGCAGGCAAAGTCGTCGCCGCCATGCGCCGCAAATCCGCCGGCGACGACTTCCGCTCAAACCTGCACCGCGGCGGGTCAGCAGAGGCGATCAAGATTACGCCAACGGAAAGGCGCACCGCCGTCAAAGCGGCCAAGGCGTTCAACCTGTCGCTTGCAGGCGTCGATCTGCTGCGGTCCAAGGACGGCCCCAAGATCCTTGAGGTCAACTCCTCCCCCGGATTCGAAGGTATCGAAGGGGCCACCAAGAAGGATCTTGCCGGGCTGTTATTTGACCATATCGAGGCCTCGGTCAAACCCGCTCCGCTCAAGGCGAAACGGTCCCGATCCGCCAAGTCAAAGGCCGCGACGAAATAAACTGATTACTTTCGTCGGGCTTTACGCTGCGCAGCGCCCTCCCTATATCGGAACCAAGTGAGCAAGGATGAAGCCACATGACCGATGCATCCGCCCCAATCGAAGGCGAACCGCTGATCAAACCCTCAAGTGTCGATCACCCGATGTTCGACACCATCGTTGAGGCCTGCAAAACCGTCTATGATCCGGAAATTCCGGTGAATATTTATGATCTTGGCCTAATCTACACGATTGAGATCAGCGATGAGAACGAAGTCAACGTGCGCATGTCGCTGACCGCCCCCGGCTGCCCCGTGGCCGGTGAAATGCCAGGCTGGGTCGCGGACGCGATTGCTCCGTTGCCCGGTGTCAAAACAGTTGACGTCGAAATGGTTTGGGAGCCTCAATGGGGCATGGACATGATGTCTGAAGAGGCTCGGCTAGAACTCGGATTCATGTAGTCTTAAGCGTTGAAGGACGCCGGATAAATGTTTGGAATTCCAGGAAAGCAGGCCGTCACGATGACGGACAAGGCCGCCCAACAGATCGCCAAGCTGATGGCGAAAGACGGCCATCAGGGTCTTCGCATTGGCGTCAAGAAAGGTGGCTGCGCGGGCATGGAATACACCATGGACTACGTGGATGAGGTCGATCCCCATGACGAAGTCGTCGAACAGGACGGCGCGCGCGTGATGATTGCGCCAATGGCGCAAATGTTCCTGTTTGGCACCGAAATCGACTATGAAATCAGCCTGTTAGAAAGCGGCTTCAAGTTCCGCAACCCCAACGTGACTGAGGCTTGCGGCTGTGGCGAGAGCATCAAATTCGATGAGAGCCTGACGGAAAGCAAATGAGCGTCAGCGACGAAGATATCGCCCACGCCCTTGAATTGTTTGAGGGACTGGGGGATCTCACCACCCGCAAAATGATGGGCGGGCTCTGCATTTATTGCGATGGAACGATCTTTGCGATCATTCATCCCCATGGCGGCGTCCTGATCAAGGGCGCTGGCCCCTTCGCGGAAGAGCTTGAAGCGATGGGCCTTGAGAAATGGCACTACCTGCGCAAGGACGGCTCACCTACGAACATGCCCTACTGGCATCTCCCCGATAGTGCCCTTGATGACCCGGACGAAGCCCGTGATCTGGCCCGGCGGGCACTTGAACACCTTTAGATAACGTACTGAACCTTCAGGACTTCTTTTGGAGATGCACGTAGGTTTCGTCAAACCGCGCCTGCAAGTGATCCGACGCAAGGATCACCTCGCCTGACCCGATGGGAGCCACATTTGTATCCGCATTCGGATTGAAGAAGAGCGGAATCGACATCCGTTCATCCGGTCCGCCAACAACGCGGTGTGGCGTCGCCACGACCCGCTTTTCCGTCCACATTTCAATCATTTCACCAAAGTTGATGACAAATTCACCAACAGGAGCCGACACGGGGATCCAGCCGCCGCCGCGTTTGCGCACCTCAAGCCCCGGCGTGCCGTCCATCGCCAGTAGCGTCAGACAGCCATAATCGGTGTGCGTCGCGATGCCAAAATCCTTTTCCCCCGCCCATGACGGTCGCTCCGGATAGTAATTGCCGCGAAGGAGCGCCATCGGCCGGTCAAACTTGTCGCGGAAATACTCCCGATCTTCGCCAATCGCAGCGGCGATCGCGGCCAGTACATCGGACGAGAACGCCAGCGCCTTGCTGTAATACCCCTTGATAACCGACTGAAATCTCTCTGGCTTTTGCGGCCAAAGGTTTGGGGCGTAGAACGGCAAGTCCGATCCTTCGACCTCATACCCACAGTCAAAAACCTGTTTGTAATCGGGGTTTGCGTCGGGATCGACCTGTTCGGACCCAGGCGCACCCCAGCCCCGATTTGAGCCTGTTTTCGCCATGTCGACCTTGGCCTTCTCGGACGCAGGCAGGGTAAAGAACGCGGCATAGGCGGCGAAAACCTCTTCCAACTCGGCCTTGGTGATCGGCGTATTGTAGAGCGTCAGGAACCCGATCTCCCGTGCGCCGACGCGAACCGTCTCGACCGCCGCCGCATCGCCAGCCAACAGCGCCAAGGCATCGACCCTTGGTATCGTCTCAGTCATGCACAGCCCCTTTTACTCTTGAGCCCGCCCTTGCTAGACCGACTACATCAACTTGGGGGGTGCAAATGCCACGGAAACTGATCGCCGGAAACTGGAAAATGAACGGGACAAGCGCTGACTTGCCGCAACTGGTCCAGTTGGCCCGCGATCATGCTGACCCGAGCGTGGATATCGTCATCTGTGGCCCGGCAACGCTTCTGAGCCGAATGGCAGACACCGGCCTGATGATCGGCGGTGAAGATTGTCACCCCGAAAATTCGGGCGCCTTCACCGGTGACATCTCTGCCGCGATGATCGCCGATACCGGGGCCACCCATGTCATCACCGGCCATTCCGAACGCCGCACCGACCACCAAGAGGATGACGCCCTGATCGCCGCCAAGACTCAAGCGGGTTGGGCGGCAGGTCTGCATGTGATCCTCTGTATCGGAGAGACAGAGGCACAATACCGCGCCGGAGACACGCTTGATGTCCTGAAGGCGCAGATGGACCACTCCATCCCTGACGGTGCCACCGCCACCAACACCACCATCGCCTATGAACCCGTCTGGGCCATCGGTACCGGCCTGACCCCCACCACCCAAGAGATCGCCGATGTCCATGCCGCCCTGCGCAACCACCTGCAGGCGCGGTTCGGACAAGACGGCGCCGCCATGCGGCTGCTTTACGGAGGCTCTGTCAAACCGGGCAACGCCGCCGACATCTTTGCGCAACCCAATGTGGACGGCGCGTTGGTGGGGGGGGCGTCGCTCAAGGCCGCGGATTTCTCCCCCATCATCACAGCCCTCGAACAGAGCGCCTGACGCTCCCCTTCATCTTGGCCCATACAACTCCCGCCGGAGGCAGGACCAACGCATGCAAAAGGCGACGCCCCATCGCTAGGGCGTCGCCTCTCCTCGCGTTGAAATGACAAGGCGCGGTAGCGCACCTTTGGTGGCGTCAGTTCGTAATGATCTCCGGCCCCATATAGGCGGTCGGCAGCATCGTCGACAGCCACGGGATGTAGGTCACCATGATCAGGAACACGAACAGCACGGCCAGGAACGGCAGCGCCGCCTGAACGACCCGCATCATCGACATCTTGGCGACGCCCGACGTCACAAACAGGTTGAGACCCACCGGCGGAGTGATCATCCCGATTTCCATATTCACCACCATGATGATGCCGAGGTGAATGGGATCGATGCCGAGCTCGATCGCGATCGGGAAAACCAGCGGGGCCACGATCACGATCAGCCCTGACGGCTCCATGAACTGGCCCCCGATCAGCAGGATGATGTTGACAATGATCAGGAAGGTGATCGGTCCGAGGCCTGCGGCCAGCATGGCCTCAGTGATGTGCTGGGGGATCTGCTCATCCGTCAGAACGTGTTTCAGGATCAACGCGTTGGCGATGATGAACATCAGCATGATGGTGAGCTTGCCCGCCTCCAGCAGCGTCGCCTTGGTGTCGCGGTGAAAGAAGGCGGGGATTGCGAAGATGACGTTTTCCGCGTTGGCCCGCAGCAGGTTCTTACCGCCGACCGCCAGTGAGCCGCCAAAGGTCCCGCCCGCCGCGTTCAATCGCTCTGCCCCGCGCATCAGCGAGAAGGTGAAGACCGCAGGCGGCAACAGCAGCACGAACACCGCGCCAAGGATCTGGATGATGACGAACAGCGCCGTCGCGTCGGACGCAAAGATCTGCCAGATCGCGTAGATCAGGGGAACGACGCCAAACAGGCCAACTGCCACAAAGGCAACAGTCGCCCCATGTCCCATCGGCACGGCGCGTGCCATGATCGCGCCCAGCACCAATGCGATGACAAAGAAGATCGCCGCAGCGGAGAACGCAATCATGAACGACAGTTCCATCATGAAGCAGACGGTCGCATAAAGCAGGAACGTCACCAGCGTGAAGCCCCAGACCCGCAACCCCAGCAGACCTGTATCGGCCTCCCCGTCCGGCAGCCAGGATTTGCCCTTGAGCGGTCCCATATCTCGGTAGATGAAGATTGACACAATGAACGCATAGACGGACGCGATGGCCGCCGCTTCCGTCGGCGTGAACACCCCCCCGTAGATGCCGCCAAGGATCACAACCATCAAGAACAGGCCCCAGGATGCGTCAAGGATCGTGGAGAACACGGTCGACACCCCTTGCCATTCGCCTTTGGGCAGGTTCTTGATGCGCGCGATCACATAGATCGTCACCATCAGCATGAAGCCCGCCAGAAGGCCAGGAATCACACCGGCGAGGAACATCCGTCCCACAGAGACATCCGTGGCAGAGGCATAGACCACCATCACGATCGACGGCGGGATCAGAATTCCCAATGTCCCGGCGTTACAGATCACACCGGCGGCGAAGTCTTTGGAATAGCCGGACTTCACCATCCCCGCGATGACGATGGAGCCGACGGCGACAACGGTCGCGGGCGATGAGCCGGACAACGCGGCGAAGAGCATGCAGGCCAGCACCCCCGCAATCGCCAGACCACCGCGCACATGGCCGATGATGGCAATGGCAAAGTCGATGATCCGCCGCGCCACCCCGCCCGTGGACATGAACGATGACGCAAGAATAAAGAACGGGATCGCCAGCAGCGTGTAGTGCCCCGCCATCGCCTGATAAAGCGACTGCGCGATGGATCCGAGCGAGCTGTCCGAGAACACCAAAAGAAAGAGAGTTGAGCTGAGGCCAAGGGCAACAGCGATGGGCACGCCAATCGCCAGAAAGGCGATGACCATGCCAAAAAGAAGGACGACATCCATTGGTTCAGGTCTCCTTGGCGAGCTTTTCGCCCGCTTCTTCAACGGCGTCCTCGGCCTCATGACTGACGATCAGCGCGTCAATCTCGCCCCGGATCAGGCGGATCAGGTTCTGGATCAGGCGGTAAATCATCAAGGCGATCGCAAAGGGCAGGATCGCGTAAGGAATGAACCGCGGCATCTTCTCATAGGGCTCGCCCAGGTTGAACGTGTTCTCGAGCCAGGTTTGGGCGAAGGGGATCGGGATTTGCTCGGTCTCGTACCAGCCCTGATCGCGGGAGTTCTCAAACCCCGTGGGGAACCAGCGCCCTGACGTGGCATCAAGCCCTGCGAACGGTGCCCAGTAATCCCACGCGCCCTTCATCAGCAAGAGGGCGTAAAACAGGCAACACAAGGCGGCGATGATCCCAAGGATGCGTTTCGGCCCCGGTGAAAAGACATTGATAAGCGCGTCGACCCCCAGATGGCTTACGATCTTGAAGCCATAGGCGATGCCGAACAACACCAGCCACGCGAACAGCACCAGCGTCAGTTCCAAGCCCCAGATGAGCTGAGAGTTGAACCCGTAACGCATCACCACGTTCACGAAGGTCACCAATGTCATCAGCCCCAAAAGTAGCGCGATGACGCTCTCTTCGATGCTGTGAACGATGGCCCCCAACCGGCCTTTGGGTTTGTACGAACCGCTCATCCGATGTCCCCTCTTTTAAGAACGGGCCGGCCACGGGATGCAGCCGGCCCGATTGCACGGGATGGCGGGAGGGGTGTCGTCCCGATGGGACGCACGTCCCCCCGCCAGCCGCTTACATGCTGTCGTTGATCGCTTGCGCGGCGTCGATGTTTTCCTGGCCTACATCGTCCACGAACTGATCCCAGACCGGGCGCATCGCTTCGACCCACATCGCACGCTCATCGGCGCTCAGCGTGCGGATCTCACCGCCTGCATCGATGATCGACTGCTTGGCCGCTTCGTTCACCGCAAAGGCTTCGGCGTTCCGTGTCTCGGTCACTTCCGCAAGAATTGTCAGGAACTGGTCGCGGGTGTCGGGCTCAAGGCTGTCGAGCCAGTCCACAGACGCCACCACGAGGTAGTCGATAATGCCGTGGTTGGTCTCGGTCACGCCGTCCTGCACTTCAAAGAACTTCTGGCCCCAGATGTTGGACCACGTGTTCTCTTGCCCGTCGACAACGCCGGTCTGTAGCGCGCCGTAAACTTCCGAGAACGCCATCGGCTGCGGCGAAGCACCCAGCGCTTCCATCTGCGCGACCAGCACGTCAGAAGTCTGCACGCGGAACTTCAGCCCTTCGGCGTCCGTCGGCGACATCAGCGGCACGTTGGCCGAGAACTGCTTCATGCCGTTGTGCCAGAAGGCCAGACCCTGCAGGCCGCGGCGTTGCATGCTGTCCATCATGGCCTGACCGGTCTCGGAGGCCTGGAACGCGTCCACGGCTTCGATGTTTTCGAACATGAACGGCAGATCGAAGATCCGGAACTGGCGGGTGAAGGCCTCAAACTTAGACAGCGACGGGGCGGCGAGCTGCACGTCGCCCTGCAGCATCGCCTCAAGAACCTGGTCATCGTTGTAAAGCGACGATTGCGGGAAAACCTCCATGCACATCACGCCGTTCATTTCGGCATTCACGCGCTCTTGCAGCAGGCTGGCGGCGATGCCCTTGGGGTGACGGTCAGTGTTGGTGACGTGGCTGAACTTGACGACGATCTCACCATCATCGCAGCCTTCATGACCATCGGCCAAGGCCGCGCCAGCGGACAGGACAAGCGCGGCGGCGCAGGTCGCATTCATAAGAAACTTCATTGGTTTCCTCCCTGATATCAGAATCGAACCGCCCCTCCCGGACGGGTCCACACAAGTAGGGCGGGATTTATCCCGCCGCCCCAAGCGATTTCTGAAACTTCTATAAAATATTGAAATGACGGGATTTACCGCAAACGCCGCGCCGCCGCATGGCGGAAATTCACACGGGCGTGAACAAGCCTGTGCGGAAATCCGCACAGATCAGCTGCGGTAATCCTCGGGCTTGAGGTCATGGCGCGCCAGTTTGTCGTAAAAGGTCTTGCGCGGCACTTTCAGTGCCTTGGCCGCAGCACTGGCCTGCCCCCGGGCCTTCTGCAACGCGCCGATCAGCAGCGACCGTTCCACCCGCGCCATCTGCTCTGACAGGCTGAGATCAGCGTCTCCCACGTCTTCGCTCACCCCCATGGCAAACCGCATCGCAGTGTTCATCAGCGCCCGCGCATTGCCCGGCCAGTCCTGCGCCATGAGCTGAGCGGTCAATTCCGACGAAATGTCAGGCACGGATAGGTTGGCCTGCTCACAAGCTTGCGCCACGTAGCGTCGGAAAAGAACGGGAATGTCCTCGGGTCTGTCAGCCAGCGACGGGATATGCACCCGCATCAGATCGAGCCGGTAAAAGAGATCGGTGCTGAACGCCCCGCTCTCAACCTCTTCCGCGATCACTTTTGACGTGCCTGAGAGGACGCGTGCGCCTGCGCCGCTTTCCAATTGTTCCAGCAGCGCGAATTGGACCGCGGGCGACAGCGCGGTCACTTCATCCAGGTAAAGCGTCCCGCTCGCCGCTTCGGCCAGAGCATCAGACAGATCGCCCGCGCTCATCTGGGCCGCGGCGCGTTTGACGAAAGGTCGGCTCGCCCCGGCTGAGAGCAAATGAATGACCTCAGCCACTTTCGGCGTGCCAGAGCCGGGCGCACCGGTGATCAGCACCTCGGCTTGCGCTTTGGCGACCGCCCGGACCCGCGCCCGCAGCGCGTTTGACGCCTGAGAAATCCCGTGCAGCATCCGGTCCGCAGCGTCGCCACGGTCCTGCTCCCGCTGTGCCCTCCGCGCAGCCATCACATCCGCACGCTGCGTCAGGGCGCGTTCCACTGCCGCCAAAAGGTCCTGCCCGCTGCATGGCTTTTCGAGAAACGCAAACGCCCCGTCCGACATGGCCCGCACGGCCATCGGCACATCGCCTTCGCCTGTCAGCAGGATCACCGGCAAGTCCGCATCGACACCGCGCACGTGATCCAGCAGGAAGAACCCATCGCGGCCCGGCATCCGAATGTCTGTCACCACGACCCCATCGAAATCCGGGTCGATATGGTCCTTTGCTTCGATGAAAGAGCCTGCCCGGATCGGATCAAGACCTGCGAGCTCAACGGTCTGGCCCAGCGCCTCTCGCACATCGCGTTCATCATCAACGATCAACACGTTGCGTGTCATTCCGCTGCCTCCCGCACGTCCATCGCAGCGTCGAGTTCAATCGTGAACACCGCGCCACCGTCCGGGTGATTGCGCCCGCGAATATCGCCACCGAAGCTTTGCACCAGACCGTAGGAGATCGACAGGCCTAGCCCCATCCCGTCCTGATCGACCTGTTTGGTTGAGTAGAACGGATCGAAGATGCGGTCCGGTTCGGTGAGGCCGGGCCCATTGTCGCGCACGCTGAGTTCAATTCGGGGGCCAAGGCGCTGCGCCTCAATCTCGATCTGCATCGGCGCGCTTTGCCCTTCCATCGCGTCCATCGCATTGCTCACAAGGTTGAGCACGACCTGTTGCAACCGCACCTCCCCACCGCGCACGAAGAGACCGGTTTCGGACGGCATCCAGCGGATCGTGACGCCACCGGCCTTGGCGCGAGGGCCCGTAATCTCAAGCACAGCATCGACCACGCTGCCCAACTCCACATCCGTCAGCCCCTCGCTTTCCTGTTTCGCGAAGGCCCGCAAGTTGCGGATGATGCGCCCCATGCGACGGGCCAAATCGGCAATCCGTCCAAGGTTTTGCCCCGCAACGTCTGGTTTGCCCCGTTCCAGATAGCTTTCGGCGTTTTCGGCGTAGGACTGGATGGCCATGAGCGGCTGGTTCAGCTCATGGCTGATCCCTGCCGACATCTGCCCGAGCGCGCTGAGCTTGCCCGCCTGCACAAGATCGGCCTGCGCTTGCGCGAGGGCTGCCGTCCGCGCTTCAACGGCGGTTTCAAGCCGCGCGTTGGCTTCTGCCAAGGCCCGCCGACGCTCAGTCGCCAAAAACAGCATCGCGCCGAAAGCCAGACAGATGGCCGCCGTCACCAGCCCCTGCAACTGTCCCAAGACCTGCGCCGGTGCGACATCGATCAGCGCTTCCCCCGTCATTTGGATGACCGGCAGTTCGAGCGTCAGGTGCAGCGCCGTTGTCGGAATGTAGCGTTGCCCGTCGACCCGCCACAACTCGACCCCACCCCGTTCCAGCGCTGTGTGCGACATGAAGGGGCGCATCAGCCCGTCCGCATAATCCGCGGTCAGCCCTTGTGCGGCGACCGCCGGGTCGCGGGCCTGATAAATCAGCTCGGACCGGTTGGAGACGAAGACGACGCCCAGTTCATCGGTGAAGAACACCGTTGGCCGGGCGCCGCGCCAGACAGATTCAACCGCGTCGACGTTGACGACGACAATGACGGCCCCCGCAACTGGTCCGGGATCCGAAAAAACCGGCGCGGCAAACAGGAACGTCCGGCGCCCATAACGGTCCTGAACCCGGTGATAAATGCCCAGCGCCCCATCCAATGCCCGCTCAAAATAGGGTTGCGCGCCGTGGAATTCCGGAGTTGTGTCGCTGGCTGAAGCGAGTTCGGACCCGCCAGCATCGACGATAATGATATCAAGGGATCCTGTCTTATCCGCCGTTTCCCGCAAAAGCTGCCCTGCGTCGCCAGCGGTTCCCGCAACCGTGTCCATGACGTCGGGATGGTCGGCCATCAGCACCGCAAGTTCCCGGTAGCGCTGCAATTCCCCCGTGAGCCGGTCCGAGGCCAGCGCCAAATCCGACCGGCCCCGCTGTGCGACCTGATCCAGCGCTGACAGATAGCCGAACCAGCCCGCCGCCCCAGACAAAGCGGCCACAGCCAGCACAAAGACGATCACTGCCGCCATCCGGGTTTTGAGCGCACGCATCATGCCGCGGACCATAACCGCGCCCAACTTGCAAAGGCCAGCACCTTGCAAAGACCAAAGCATCGCGTCACCTAAGGGCGATGGAACGCCTGTCTCAAGATCCCAAAGACCCGATCTTTGTTCAAAACCCATACGCTTTCTATGACGCGGCCCGAATGCAGGGCGATTTGTTCTGGTGGGAGGATTACGGCGCCGTCTGTGCTGTGTCGCACGCCGCCGCCTCGGCCTGCCTCAAGGACAAGCGATTAGGACGGGAGGCCCCGGCGGAGTTTGCGCCGGTGATCCCCGATCACCTCGCGCCGTTCTACGCGGTCGAAGCCCATTCGATGCTTGAGCTCAACCCACCGCGTCACACGCGCTTGCGGGGGCTTGTGTTGCGGGCGTTCACGTCCCGCCGGATCAAGGCGCTTGAGCCTGAGATTGAGGCGTTGTGCCATGACCTCATTGACCGGTTCCCAGACCATTCGTTTGATCTGCTGGATGTCTATGCCCGCACGGTGCCGGTGATCATCATCGCGCGTCTGTTGGGTGTGCCGGAGGATCGGGCGGATGATCTGCTGGCCTGGTCCAATGACATGGTGGCGATGTATATGAGCGGGCGCACCCGCGCTGTCGAAGACCGAGCGATTGCTGCAACTGAGGCCTTCGTGGCCTTCATGCGATCCTACGTGGAGGACCGGCGGACGACGCCTGCGGACGACCTCATCACCCATCTGATCGCGGCGGAGGAAGACGGGGAACGATTGACGACGGATGAGTTGATCACAACCTGCATCCTGTTGCTCAATGCCGGTCACGAAGCGACGGTGCATACGCTCGGAAACGCTGTCAAAACTTTGCTGGAGCGGAATATCCGGACGGTGGATCCTGCCACGGTCGAAGAATGCTTGCGGTTTGATCCGCCGCTCCACATGTTTGACCGCTGGGTGCTGGAGGATTGCACGCTCTTCGGGCACGACTTCAAACGTGGCGATATCGTGAAATGCCTTCTGGGTGCCGCCAACCGAGACCGGGATGCCTATCCCGATCCCAACACCTTCAATCCCGGCCGCAGCGGACCGATCAATGTCGCGTTCGGCGGCGGTATTCATTTCTGCGTCGGTGCGCCCCTCGCCCGTTTAGAGCTGTTGGTGGCGCTCCGGGTGCTTTTTGAGCGGTGCCCTCATCTAAGGCTGGACGGGTCGCCCAACTATGCGGGTGTCTATCATTTCCACGGACTTGAACGCCTGATGGTGCGCGTGACATGACGCTGTCATGGACGGCGCCCAGGTTGACGACATGACACTCGGAGACCTCATGCGGCTCTTCGCCCGCATCGGATGCCTGTCGTTCGGCGGACCAGCAGCGCAGATTGCCTTGATGCATAAGGAACTCGTCGAGGACGCCAAGCTGATGAGCGAGGCGGAGTTTCTTAAGGCATTGTCGTTCTGCATGCTCTTGCCCGGACCGGAGGCGATGCAGCTTGCGACTTATGCCGGTTGGACTTTGCGGGGGGCGGTCGGGGGGCTGATCGCAGGCCTCCTTTTTGTGGTGCCGGGCGCTATTGTCATTACCTGCCTCGCCGGGCTCTACGTGTCGTTTGGCGACGTGCCGCTGGTGCAGGCTGCCTTTGTTGGCATCAAGGCCGCCGTCATAATCATTGTCGCCCAAGCCATTCTGCGTTTGCTGAAGAACGCGCTCAATCGGGCGGATCACAGGCTCATTGCTGTTTTGGCGTTTGTCGCATTGTTCCTCTTCAACCTGCCCTTTCCGGTCGTGATCGGGGTTGCAGCTCTTTACGGAGCTTTGGCCTGCCGCGACCGGATCGAAGGGCCGACCAACAGCCTTCCTTGGTCCAAGGCGGTGCCGCCCGTTCTTATCGGTTTGCCTGTTTGGGTGTTGCCTGTCGCAGTCGCGTGGCTGTTCGGGGCGCACTTCCTCACAGAAATCGGCCTCTTCTTCTCCTGGCTGGCCGTCGTGACCTTCGGCGGGGCCTATGCGGTGCTGGCCTACATGACCCAGATTGTCGTGACCGAGTTTGGCTGGCTCAGCACCCCACAGATGATTGACGCGTTGGGATTGGCCGAGACGACTCCGGGGCCGCTGATCCTCGTGACACAGTTCGTCAGCATCCTTGCGGGCTATGGTGAGAGCGGATGGGGAATGGCCGGGCTTGCGGGGCTGATGACGCTCTGGGTGACGTTCGTGCCTTGTTTTATCTGGATCTTCGCCGGCGCACCCTTCATCGACTGGCTGGACCAGATGCCCCGGATCAGGGCCGCGTTGGCGGCTGTGACAGCCGCGGTGGTCGGTGTGATTGCCAGCCTGTCGGTCTGGTTTGCGGCGCACGTCTGGTTTGCTGACCTTTCGATCAGCGACGCGGGACCGCTTCGCATCCTGACCCCGGACTGGACCAGCCTCGACCTGAGGGCTGTCGCGCTCACTGCGCTGTCGGCAGTGCTGATGCTGGGACTGAACTGGCCCCTTGGACGCGCTTTGGTGGTTTTGGCGGGGGCTGGCGCACTGATCGGTCTGGTCTGATTGCGCCCCTTTCCCTCGCGTTCGAATCCCGTATGCTGATCCCGTCGCCCGAGCAAAAGGACCGAAGCGATGAGCGCCTCCGACACGATCGATTATGGCCCCCTGATGCACAAGGCCATGCGCAGCCTCATCCAAGAGGTGATGGGCCGGATCGAGCGTGATGGCTTGCCGGGTAACCACCATTTCTTCATCACATTCGACACGATGCATCCGGATGTGGAGATCGCAGATTGGCTGTCAGATCGCTATCCGGGCGAAATGACGATTGTCATCCAGCACTGGTTCGACAACCTGTCGGTCAGCGATCAGGGCTTTGCGATCACGCTCAATTTCGGGGACAGCCCGGAGCCGTTGTTTATCCCCTACGACGCCATAAAAACCTTCGTCGATCCGTCGGTTGAGTTCGGGCTTCGGTTTGAGACCCAAGACGACGACGAGGACGGCCCGACGCTGGAGCCTGTCGAAGAGGCCCCAATGGAAGAGATGGTCGAGCCTGGGCCGGAGACTGAAAAGAAAGAGGCGGATGTCGTCTCTCTCGATCAGTTCCGCAAATAGCCCTTAGCGTTCAGGCATGAGCCCGAACAACCGTCCCTTGACCAGCCAGCCCGCGCCAAACGCGATGAGCGCGACGCTCTCCCACCACAAAAGCCTGTTGTTGCGGTTCCAATCCGGATCGACCTCCCAGCCGAAGGATGGGCCAGCGAATTGGTGGCCGATGACCAGCAGAGACAGCAGGATCAGGGCCGACATGGCGTAGTAGAATAGATTTCTGCCAACCTTATAGCGTTTCAGGCGACCGTCGTCGCCCTCATCCTCCGCCTGCCAGGCCGGGAAGACGTATGTGGAATAAATAAGCAGGAAGACAAAGAACAGGATCGCGGCTGAGACGTGGATCGTCTCCGAATAAGAGCGCAAGGCGAAGACCGCATCGGTTTGATCGGGCAAGATCGTCTCATCCACGGGCGGCATGATCTCAGGTTGGGCCGCAAAAGAAACAATGGGTCGGGCGGTGAATTCGGCCTCCCCATCACAGCCATGGCCAGAGGTGGGAAACAGCGCGACAAGGAACACAAGCGCGCCCGCGACGTTCGTCAGCCGGTTTTCCCAAGGAAAACTGTCACCACGATAGACGACCATCATGGTGCCAATGACGCAGAGAGAGGCCACGAACAGCGATCCCCGGAATCCTGCGTAGTAATGATGGCTTATGCTGTCGCGTACACAGGTGTCCGACCAGACAGACGGCAAGATCAGAACGAAAGGCAAGAGCACGGCGATAAGACCGACCCAACGCGCCAAGCGCCGCACGTTGAGCTCAAACGCCGCCTCCCCGCTTGCCCGGTCTGCGCGTCCTGCCATGTGCCGCCTCGGTGCAGCGGCCTTCATGAGTTGCTGCATCGCCACCTCCTACAACTGCGGCGAGCATAGCAGACAGCGCCAAACCACGCCAAATGACCCGCAATCAGCGCCTGACACCTGCAAATGCGTGACGTATTGTCCGCATCGAAACGTTGCCCTTCTGACGCCGGGGGGCTAAACGGCATGCAACTGCATACAGATCACGACGGGAACAGCACCATGACCGCAACGCGCACCGAAACCGACAGCTTTGGCCCCTTGGAGGTTCCCACCGATCGCTACTGGGGTGCGCAGACCCAACGGTCGCTGATGAATTTCCCCATTGGGTGGGAAAAGCAGCCCGTCGCCATCGTACGCGCGCTGGGTGTGATCAAGAAAGCTTGTGCCATGGCCAACAAGGCCAGCGGTAAGCTCGATGCAAAACTGGCCGACGCGATGATTGAGGCGGCTGGCGAAGTCATCGACGGCAAGCTTGACGATCATTTCCCTTTGGTGGTGTGGCAGACAGGCTCTGGCACGCAATCCAACATGAACGCCAACGAAGTGATTTCGAACCGCGCGATTGAAATCCTCGGTGGGGTGGTTGGCTCGAAAGAGCCGGTGCATCCGAACGACCACTGCAACATGGGCCAGTCGTCCAACGATACCTTCCCCACCGCCATGCACATCGCGGCTGCGATGACCGCCCGTGACGTGTTGCTGCCGGGGCTTGAGACCTTCGCCACGGCGCTTGAAGCCAAGGCCGAAGAATTCAAGGATATCATCAAGATCGGCCGCACCCACACGCAGGATGCGACACCACTGACGCTTGGCCAGGAATTCTCCGGCTACGCCAAGCAGATCCGCAACGGGATCGAGCGGATCACCCTCGCCCTGCCCGGCATCTACGAACTCGCGCAGGGCGGCACCGCCGTGGGCACGGGGCTGAACACGTCGAAAGGCTGGGACACGACCGTCGCCGGTCACATGGCGGACATCACCGGCCTGCCCTTCGTCACCGCCCCCAATAAGTTCGAGGCGCTTGCCGCCCATGACGCGATGGTGTTCATGTCGGGTGCCATCAAGACGACCGCCATGGCCGCCTACAAGATCGCCAACGACATGCGCTTCCTTGGCTCCGGCCCCCGCTCTGGTCTGGGGGAGCTGGTCTTGCCGGAAAACGAACCGGGCTCGTCCATCATGCCGGGCAAGGTGAACCCGACACAGGCCGAAGCGATGACGCAGGTCTGTGCGCATATCCTTGGCAATGACGCGGCCATCGGCTTTGCCGGGTCGCAGGGTCACTTCGAACTCAATGTCTATAACCCGATGATGGCGTATAACCTGCTGCAATCCATGCAGCTTCTGGGCGATGCGGCTGATAGCTTCACCAAGCGGATGCTCAAGGACACCAAGGCCAACGAGGAGCGCATCGACAAGTTGATGAAGGAAAGCCTGATGCTGGTGACAGCTTTGGCGCCCGAGATCGGTTATGACAACGCCACCAAGGTCGCCAAGACCGCGCATAAGAACGGCACGACCCTGCGGGAAGAGGCGGTTGCCCTCGGTTTCGTGGATGAAGAGACGTTCGACCGCGTGGTGCAGCCCAAAGACATGATCGGCCCGAAATGATCTCAGGCAAAGGCAACGTCACCAACCTGAATCAGTTTCGCAAGGCCAAGGACCGGACCCAGAAGAAAGCGGAGGCCGATGCGAACGCTGCGAAATTCGGGCGCAGCAAAGCGCAACGGGTGGCTGATGCTGCGCGGGAGGCGCGGGCGAAACAACTGCTCGATCAGCACAAGTTCGATGATGAATGACGTCAGATGACGGGCCGACCGCAAAAACACTCACTGACCTTGCGGGGGCACCGGACATCGGTGTCATTGGAGGCTGAGTTTTGGGAAGCGTTCCGGGCGGCGGCCGAGGACGAAGGCAAGACGATCAACGGCCTTGCAATTGAAATTGACGAGGCCCGCGGTGATGTGGGCCTCGCCTCAGCGATCCGGGTTTACGTTCTTAAGCGACTGCAGGCTCAATCGTCTGCGTAAAGCGCGTCTCGCACGCGGGTCAGAATATCCTGATCTTCGCGCTCAACCTCGGACAGCAGCTGCCGGTCAAGTTCGTGTTCCAGCATCCGTTGGTAACGGGATTGATCTGACGCCTGAGGCGTCGGTGACCAGCGGTGGCCCTCGTCGCCGTCCCGTTTGATCGGCTCCAACATAGAAAAGTTGTCTTCTGGCAGGTCTTTTACCCACAGACCTCGAGCAGCGTCCCAAAGCTCGGTCGCGTTTGGCATCGAGAAGTTCTTAAAATCCATCATAGCCATCTGCCACATCCCCGTACATCTGGCCCCCACGCTCCAAATTTAGGGTCTATTAACCGCGCTGGAAATGGGGCGGTTTGGCCACATTTCGGCGATTTACAGGCAAGAGACTTCTTAAGCAATTGTTTTTAAACAATTCTATATCGTCACAGCCCTGACCAGACTTTGACACATTTTTTTCTCAATCCAAGAACTTGGACTCTAAATGGGAAACGAAGGCTGGCGATTTGTGGGATTGATTGAGATCTGTGAACAACATCGTCGATCAGCTTACGTCCGTTTGCGGACCTTGAGCCGAATCCCGTCCTTCGCCCGCACCGTCAGATGGGCCACAGGCACGGGGACGTGATTAGTGGTTTCAAAGCGGAAGTGCCGCAGCAACATCGACAGGAGCAACGGACCTTCCACCATCGCAAAGCCAGCGCCGGTGCAGACGCGCGGGCCAGCCGAGAACGGGATGAATGCGTCCTTCATGCAGGCTCTGCCGTTCTCTGTCGTCCATCGCGTCGGATCAAATCCGTCAGGGTTGTCCCAAAGCCTATTGTGGCGATGAAGATGCCACGGGCTGAGCACAATCTGGCTGCCTTTGGGTGCGGTACGGTCGCGCATGTCTTCCGGGCAGGTTGTTTCCCGCACCATCATCGGAACGGGTGGATAAAGGCGCAGCGCCTCACGAAAGACGTCACGGCTGAGCTTGAGCTTTGAGACAGAGGCAAAGTCGTCGCTGAGAGCGTCCGCCTCCTCGGCCAGTTTATCCTGCCAATCTGGATAGCGCGCGCACAGATACAGCGCCCAGGCGAGCGCGGAGGCGCTGGTTTCGTGACCGGCAAGAAAAAAGATCGCGACCTGATCGACCATCTCTTCCGTGCTGAACGACTGCCCCGTTTCGGGATCAGCGGTTGTCATGATCTTGGTGGCCAGGTCGTCCGGCGCGGTTCCCGCCTCAATCTGGGTCATGCGGGCCTGGGTAAGGCCCGTGATCAGTGCTCGGATATCCCGCGCTGTGGACTTCGTCGCCGGTTTGAACAAACGTGGCATCCAACCGGGACCGGGGACAAAGGCCGCGAGGTTCAGGATCGGTTGGGTGCGTTGGTGGTCACGAAACTTCTCAAAGACCTGGCTGGCGACCTTGTCTTCGATGGGGATCGAAAAGAGCGTGCGGAAGATCACGTCGGCGGCGGCATGGCTCGTCTCCGGCTCGACGTCGATCTCACCAAGCCGTTGTTCCATCCGCGCCACAGCGCTTTCACCAGCGGCATACATCGCCCCGTAAGTGTCGCGCAGTCGTCCGCCCTCAAAGGCAGGGTCGATGATCCGCCGCTGCTTTTTCCAAACCTCACCGTTGGTGAGAAACACGGAATTCCCCAAGAGCGGACGCAGCCCTGCGCTGATCCGGTCGGATTTCGGGAAGTCATCCGGGCGCTCTTTCAGCACCCGTTTCACAAGGCTGGGATCGTTGACCAGATAGCTTCGAAAGAATGGCGTTCTGAACTCCGCCATCCAGGCGCGGTAGAGCTTCGCCGGTTGGGCCGACAGAATATCCTCTCGAAACAGCCGCATATAGCGCCAGAGTGACACCTTTTCGGGCCGGGCGTCGGGCTTCGGCGGCAGGTCGGTCATGCAGGCTCGGGCGCCATCGTGGTGAATTTTGAGGCGGGCACATCAATGCGCGACTTGGACGGCGCGCGCCCTTCGAACCTGTCAGACAGGGTGACGGGGCCTGCAGTGATGCGGAAATAATCGTAATCGCCGACCTGATCGAAGGCACACAGATATTGGAAGTGCAGGCGGAAGAATTTCCAGCGCAACTCCTTCCAGCGTTCGGGGCTGAGCGTCTGGGTGAACGCCGCCGACAGCACAAGCGGCCACCGCTGATTGTCGGGCGAGACGCCGGAAACCGCGACAGGATCGCACAGCGCGAAAGCGCAGCCGTCACCAGGGGCGGTGACGTCGACCCATGTCAGTTCGGGCCGGGTCGACAGAAAATGCAGGTCGGCACGCAAACGATCGGCTTTGGGCAGGAAGCTGACCATTGGCACAACCTGTCCGAGGCTGAGAAAGGCAAGGTTTGGTCCGCCCAACGGCACCCCGCCGTCCCGGATCAAATCGGCGAGGATGGACACGCCGAGATGCGCGCCCGATGAATGCCCCACAACCAGAACCTCATCCACGTCCTCTCGCAGCGCCGCCGCAATGGTGTTCTTGAACTCTGCCATCCTCTCTTCCAGCTCGGGCGGGTTGGCCCCTTTCCAATGAGCGGAATAGGCGTAGTCGTGCATAAGGTAATAGGCAAAGAACTTGCCGTCCTTGGACTGGAACCACTGTAGCACCAGCATCGCTATGTAGCACCAGACGATGATCGTCCCGACCCGGCGCATGGATTGCACAAAAGTCAGATCCAGATCCGGTCCGTCGCCAATGAGCCAGAGCGCCCCGAAGCCGAGATACGTCAGCGCCCACCAGAACGCCGCCCCAACAGCTGCGCCTATGCCGATGGCCACTGCCAATTGTAGCAGCAGCATCCCAACCGGATAGAGCGCCGCAATCACAGGCCCCTTGCGCAACCACATCAACCGCCGCAGCGCACCGCTTGAGATATACGTCCAAGCCGTGCGAGCGAGTTGCAGGTAGGTCGCCGGGATGGAGGAGGCCATAGAGCCGCGCACGATGTCGGACCAGACCAGAACGTCGATCTCGGTCGTCGTCGACGCCTGGTCCATCCGGGCCTCAACCTGCCAGCCGTAGTTCTCGCCCTTTTTGGGCGAAATCCCGATCTCGTAGCCGCTGATCTCAGCCTGAATGGCAGATTCCGTGCGGTAGAGCTCCCGGTAGCGGCGCGGGTGAATGGGGTCGTAGCCAGGGATATAGAAGACCCGACGCCGTTTGACGTGGCTCTGATCGGGGCTTTGGTCCTGCTCTGTCATGCTCTGCCCTCGGGTTTTCCCGGTCGAGCGGACGATAGCAGGCAATTTCGGCAAAATTAAGGGAAATGGCTCAGCCAAAGATGGCCAGGACCGGGAAAGCTTCGAGCATCCAGAACGCAAAGACCGTCAAGAAGCCGGTGGCCATGGCCAAACCGACCACGACCAACAACGCGCCAGAGACCTTTTCGATGGTGCCAAGGTTGCGTTTCATCCAAGCCATGGGCCGTTTCATCTGGGGAAAAAAGGCCGCGACCAAAACGAATGGGACGCCAAGGCCAATCGCATAAATACCCAGCAACATCATACCCTTGCCCACATCTGCTGTTCCGGTGGCAAGGCTCAGGATGGCGCTCAGGATCGGACCGAGACAGGGCGTCCAGCCAAAGGCAAAGGCAAGACCAAGGATGTAGGCCCCGAAGGCGCTGCCGCCCTGATCCCCGGCTTCGACCCGCGCCTCCTGATCGAGGAATTTGATGCGATAGAGGCCCAGAAAATGCAGCCCGAACCCGATGACGACCAAACCAGCCACAACATTGAGATACGGCAAATAAGGCGACACGGCCCGCCCAAACGCCGAGGCCGAGGCCCCGAGGATCAGAAATACCGTCGAAAGCCCCAGCATGAAGAACCCGGCGGCCAAAACCGCCCGTCCCCGCGCGGCGCGATTGTCCTCCATCTCGGTCACGCTGACGCCGCCCATATAAGCGAGATAGGGCGGCACGATCGGCAGGACGCAGGGGCTCAAAAATGACAGGATCCCCGCTGTGAAGGCGATCAGCAAGGCAGGCAGAAGGCTTGCAGCAAGGAAGGCTTCGGATTCGAACATGGTGTCTGATTACCTAGAGACAGCCATGTCGTCACGCCAGTTCGGGTCACATGTCTGTGGACTTTTGTGTCAACCGGTCGCATCTGATGGGCCATGACACGAAAGATCGACCTCCAAGTGGATGCACGCGGCCTGAAATGCCCCCTGCCCGTTCTGCGCGCGGGCAAGGTGCTGCGGGGCCAAAGCACAGGCACAGTGATAGAGGTTTTGGCAGATGATCCGATGGCGCAGGTCGACATGCCGCATTTCTGCGCAGAGGCGGGGCACCTGCTGTTGAGCATGGATGATCAGGGCGATCATCACCGGTTTCTGATCGAGCGTGGCACAAAGTGAAAACGCCGCCCTGGTTGGGGCGGCGTTGACGATACGATTAGCCCCGGCCCAGTGACCACCAGCCACGGCGTTTGGGTTTGTCCTCGGATCCGCCTTTTTCCTCGGCTTCAGCAACTGCCGGTTCTTCCGCAGACTTCGGTTTTGAGGTCGTCTTGCGGCGGCGCTTGGGCTTTTCGGCAGGAGTGGCCTCAGCTTCCGGCTCTGGTGCGGGTTCAGCGGCAGGTGCAGCCTCCTCAGCGGCAGGCGCCGCCTCGTCGGTCTTCTTCTTGCGGCTACGGGTGCGCTTGGGCTTAGGCGCTTCTTCGGCCTCCGCCTCTGCCTCTGCCGGGGCCTCTGCAACAGGCGCTGCCTGCGTTTCAGCATCCTCGATTGCGGCCTCTTCCGCTTTGGGCTTCTTGCGGGACCGGGTGCGTTTTGGCTTCGGGGCGTCTTCCGCTGCAGCTTCCGCTGCTGGCGCGTCATCTGCGGGCGCGGCGTCGACCGTATCAGCGTCGCCCAATTCGCCCTCGGCCTTCTTGGACGACCTCTTTCGGCGGTTTTTCTTGGGCTTCTCTTCTGCGGTAGCCTCCGGAGACGCCTCATCCGTGTCAGCGCCCTCGCTGACCTCTGCGTCCTGAGGCTGGGCCTCCTGCCCGCCGTCTGACGCGTCACCTCCGCCCCCACCGCGCCGACGGCGGCGCCGCCGGCGACGTTTCTTCGGTGCGGCCTCTTCGCTGGCCTCAGGCGCGGTCTCAACCGCGTCTTCTGCTTCATCGACTTCAGCCATCACAGCCGTGTCCGACGAGATAACGGCAGGCAAGTCCACCTCAGCCACCACACGGGTCGCCGTCTTGAACTTCTCGAGCGCGAAATCGGGGCTGATCATGCCAAGTTCGCCTTCGACCCGGACGCTCAGCCCATAGCGCGACTCGATCTGGGCCACGTGCTCGCGCTTCTGGTTCATCAGGTAGTTGGCGATGCTGACCGGGGCCTTCACAAGAACCTCTTTGCAGCGCCCACGCACGCCTTCTTCTTCAAGTTGGCGCAGGATGCCCAGCGCCACGTTGTCATCCGAGCGCAGCAGGCCCGTGCCGTGACAATGCGGGCACGGCTGCGTCGTCGCTTCCAACATGCCAGGGCGCAGACGCTGACGCGACATTTCCATCAGACCAAAGCCGGAGATGCGACCGACCTGAATGCGGGCACGATCCGTCTTCAGCCGGTCCTTCATCCGCTTTTCGACTGCGGAATTGTTCTTACGCTCATCCATGTCGATGAAGTCGATCACGATGAGGCCTGCAAGGTCGCGCAAACGCAGTTGGCGCGCGACTTCATCCGCGGCTTCAAGGTTGGTCTTGAGCGCAGTCTGCTCAATCGAGCCTTCCTTGGTGGCGCGGCCAGAGTTCACGTCGATAGCGACAAGGGCCTCGGTCACGCCAATCACGATGTAGCCGCCAGAGGGCAGTTGGACCGTGGGGTTGAACATCGCACTAAGGTAGCTTTCCACCTGATGTCGCGCATAAAGCGGCATCGGATCGGTGTAGTGCTTCACGTTTTTGGAATGGGACGGCATGATCATCTTCATGAAGTCCTTGGCCGTGCGGTAGCCGACCTCACCCTCAACGATCACTTCGTCGATCTCTTTGGAATACAGATCGCGGATCGAGCGCTTGATGAGGTTGCCCTCTTCGTAGATCTGCGCCGGTGCGATGGATTTCAGCGTCAGCTCTCGGATCTGCTCCCACAGGCGCTGAAGGTATTCGTAGTCGCGCTTGATCTCGGTCTTGGTGCGCTGGCTGCCGGCGGTGCGGATGATGAGGCCCGCGCCATCGGGCACGTCCATCTCGTTCGCGATGGCCTTGAGCTTCTTGCGGTCCGCCGCGTTGGTGATCTTGCGCGAGATGCCACCGCCCCGTGCGGTGTTGGGCATCAGCACGCAGTAGCGACCGGCGAGCGACAGATAGGTGGTCAGGGCCGCACCCTTGTTGCCACGTTCTTCTTTGACGACCTGGATCAACAGGATCTGGCGAACCTTGATGACTTCCTGAATTTTGTAGCGCTTGGGCCGCGGCTTGCGGACCGGGCGGACGTCTTCGGTTTCGTCCTCATCAGCAACGCTTTCGATGCTGTCGTCCTTGGCGGAGGCATCTTCGGCGCTGTCATCGCTGGAATCGTCGTCCTCGGACGCGTCATCAGCATCGGCCTCTGGTGTCTCAACTGGGGTTTCGGCGACGGTCTCCATCGGCGACGACCCTTCTTCGACGGCAGCGTCGACGGCGGCGTGGGCACCGTCATCGCTCAGGTCGATGGTCTCCATCCCTGTGATGTCGCCAGAGGTTTCCTCTTCCGGCGTTTCAACCGGATCGGCGGTTGCCACCGCATCCTTCGCCTCGGCCTCAGCCTCAGCGGCTTTGGGCTTGCGACGACGGCGGGAGCGTTTTGGCTTTTCGGCCTCGGCCTCAGCTTCGGCTTTCATGGCCTCGGCATAAGCGCGTTCTTCCGCAATCAGCGCTTCGCGGTCCGCGACGGGGATCTGATAATAATCAGGATGAATTTCATTGAAGGCGAGGAACCCGTGCCGGTTGCCGCCGTAATCAACAAAGGCCGCCTGCAGCGACGGCTCAACCCGTGTTACTTTTGCGAGGTAGATGTTGCCGGCAAGCTGCCGGCGGGATTGGGTCTCAAAGTCGAACTCCTCGACCTTGTTTCCGTCGACCACCACAACGCGGGTCTCTTCCGCGTGGGTGGCATCGATAAGCATTTTCTTAGCCATTGATTCCGTTCGCATGACATGCGGAGCCCCTCCCCTGAGGGAGCCAAGCCTTTGATGTCATGTCCAAAATATGCGTGCGCGGCAGACGCGGAAACGGCACGACCTAAAGAGGTCGGGGGCACATCGCCTGTTCTTCCTGCGCGCGTCATCGCGTTTCTTCTCCGACATCCGGCCCCCAACGATATGAAGGCGGACGCCCATTCAAGGCCCCGGCAGGCGACGTTTCACCCACGTCCGGGGACTGTTCATCTGACCCCACCCGTGGCGGGATCACATCCATCGGTCCGATCATCGGGTGACAGCGTCACGCGCCGAAACGATCGGAAAAACTCACCGGGTCACAGCGCAATCCATTTTGGCAGCAGCCCGTCCTTTGTATCTAATGTGCCATCGGGTCACTTTACAATGTGAAAGTCGCTTGACTGGCGAATTAGTCGCCTGCAATCGCCACCAGATCGTTGAAGATGGCGTCTGTTCCCGGCGTCTGAACCGTCTCGGTCGCCACCCCCCACAGCAAAAGCAAAGCCATCTCGCGCTGCACGTTGTAGCGGCGGTACAGAACCTCAGCGGTTTCGAAATTGAGCATGCCATCAGACGGAATACGCACCAGCATATGCACGCCTTTGCCGGTCTCAGGCCAGTGCGGCATGCGATAATCACCGGACTGCGGAACGCCGAAATCACGGTACTGGCTCAGACCAATATAGGCGTATTGATAGGGAAAGGCCTGCCCCGGCTGCTGCTCCAGATCGTAAAGCCCGTCCCAAAGGTTGTGCTGGTCGATCGGCGCCCCGGATGTGTCAAGCTGTAGGGCGTAGCCCACATCCTGCTCCCCGACTTCGGTCACAAACGGCAATCGGGTGAAATCACACTCCCACGAACAGGTCACGCCAGCATGGTTCCCCTCTTCGATATGCCAAAGCGCGCCAGGCTCCAGCCTGAGGCGGTTTGGATATATGGTGTCGGATGCGTAGGCCGCCAGCTCTTGCCGCAAGGCGATCCGATCCATCATCCAAGGGACGGAGGATGCCACGGCAACACAGATGAATGAGGCCGACCATGCCCAGCGTCGCCGACGGAAGACGACAACCGCCAAGACCCAAACAAGCAGCAGTGATCCGATCAGCGGCACCACGTAGGTGACGAAGTACATCACTAGATATACGAGACCCATAACACCCGTCCCAGCTAAACCCTCGTTCTCATCCTGCACTGACGGACCAATAACCGCCACGGTGAAAACCGCTTTCCTCAGAG